>CAYWUD010000187.1:0-5101 GCA_964461355.1 uncultured Pseudomonadales bacterium
CTTTACCGCCAGCTGCTTCGATTGCAGCACGAGCACCCTTGGTTACAGCCAGACCTTTTACAGTCACGGCCTTGTTCAGCTCACCGGAGAGTACCACTTTAGCGCGCTGAATGCTGCTGTTGATCAGGTTGGCTGCACGCAGTGCAGTCAGGTCGATCACTTCAGCTTGAACATTGTTCAGCTCGTGCAAGCGGATTTCGGCGGTAACCGCTGCCAGACGGCTAGAGAAGCCGTACTTCGGCAGACGGCGCTGCAGCGGCTGCTGACCACCTTCAAAACCCGGTTTGATGGAACCACCAGAGCGGCTCTTTTGGCCCTTGTGACCACGACCACAGGTCTTACCCAGACCGGAGCCGATACCACGACCTACGCGCTTTTTAGCCTGACGGCTGCCAGCGGCGCTGGTGAGAGTATTCAGATGCATCTTATTCTCCCTCAACGCGGACCAGGTAGTTAACCTTGTTGATCATGCCGCGGACAGAAGGAGTATCTTCTACTTCCACGGTGTGGTTGATGCGACGCAGACCGAGACCACGCACGCAAGCCTGATGATTCTTGAGGCGACCGTTAATGGAGCGGACCAGAGTCACCTTGATCTTCTTGTCAGCCATTGTCTTACCCCAGGATATCTTCTACAGACTTGCCACGCTTGGAAGCCACTTCTTCCGGAGCACGCATGTTCTGCAGACCTTTGAAGGTCGCACGAACAACGTTTACCGGGTTGGTGGAACCAAGACACTTGGCCAGTACGTTGTGCACACCAGCAGCTTCAAGAACTGCACGCATCGCGCCACCGGCGATAACACCGGTACCTTCGGAAGCCGGCTGCATGTAGATCTTGGAAGCACCATGACGGGCCTTGACCGGGTACTGCAGAGTAGTACCAGCCAGATCCACCTGGATCATGTTACGGCGTGCGTTTTCCATCGCTTTCTGGATGGCAACCGGCACTTCACGCGCCTTGCCACGACCAAAACCGATCTTGCCGTTGCCGTCACCAACTACAGTCAGCGCGGTGAAACCGAAGATACGGCCACCTTTAACAACTTTGGCTACACGGTTGACCTGGACCAGTTTCTCGATGTAACCGTCGTCGTTCTTACGCTCGTTATTACGCTCGTTATTAGCCATGTCAGTACCCTTAGAATTCCAAGCCGCCTTCGCGGGCTGCTTCAGCCAGGGCCTTCACACGACCATGGTATTGGAAACCAGAGCGGTCGAAGGCAACCTTGCTTACTCCAGCAGCCTTGGCGCGCTCGGCAATCAAGGCACCTACTTTGGCTGCGGCGTCGGTGTTACCGGTCTTCTCGCCACGCAGGCCTTTGTCCAGAGTGGAGGCTTGCGCCAGTACCTGGTTGCCTTCAGCGGAGATAACCTGTGCGTAGATGTGTTGGCTGGTCCGATGTACGGTCAGGCGTACGGCACCCAGCTCACGCATTTTTGCCCGCGCGCGCGTAGCGCGACGCAGACGTGATTGCTTTTTCGCATTCGGGTTCATGTTAATGCCCTACCTTACTTCTTCTTAGCTTCTTTACGACGAACGTTCTCATCGGCGTAACGAACACCCTTACCTTTGTAAGGCTCCGGACGGCGGAAGTCGCGGATTTCCGCAGCAACCTGGCCAACCAGCTGTTTGTTAATACCGGAGATCACGATCTCGGTCTGGCTCGGAGTTTCCGCAGAAACGCCTTCCGGCAGAACGTATTCAACCGGGTGAGAGAAGCCAAGAGAAAGGCTCAGGGTATTGCCCTTCGCCTGACAACGATAACCGACACCAACCAGCTGCAGCTTCTTAGCAAAGCCCGCGGTTACACCGACTACCATATTGTTAACCAGTGCCCGGGTAGTACCGGACATGGCACGAGCCTGCTTGCTGCCATTCTTGGCAGCGAAAGTCAGGATTTGTTCTTCCTGAGCCACTTCAACGGCCGGATGAAGTTCCATGCTCAGAACGCCCTTGCCGCCTTTAACAGACAGCTCGGAACCGTTCAGAGATACTTCTACACCTGCAGGGATTGCAACAGGAGCTTTGGCGATACGAGACATTCCAACCTCCCTTAGAATACGGTGCAGAGAACTTCACCACCAACACCGGCAGCGCGCGCTGCACGGTCGGTCATCACACCTTTGTTGGTGGAAACGATAGCGATCCCCAGGCCGCCATTGACCTTCGGCAGGGACGCCTTGCCAGCGTAATCACGCAGACCCGGAGTGCTTACGCGCTTCAGCTGCTCAATTACCGGCTTGCCGTTGTAGTACTTCAGCTCGATGCTCAGAACGGGCTTCTTGTCGCCTTCTACGGCGTAGTCAGCGATGTAGCCTTCTTCCTTCAGGACCTTGGCCACAGAGACCTTGACCTTGGAAGACGGCATGCTGACAGAAGCTTTTTCTGCCATCTGGGCATTACGGATTCGAGTTAGCATATCTGCTAACGGGTCCTGCATACTCATGGCTAAAAATTCTCCAAAATACTTTAAAGGACTGCTTACCAGCTGGCCTTGACCAGACCCGGTACGTCACCGCGCATAGCGGCTTCACGCAGTTTGATACGACACAGGCCAAACTTACGCAGGTATGCGTGCGGACGACCGGTGATGCTGCAACGGTTACGCTGACGGCTGGCGCTTGCGTCACGCGGCTGCTTCTGCAGAGCGATCTGTGCATCCCAACGCTCTTCGTCAGAAGAGGCCGGGCTGTTGATGATCGCCTTCAGGGCAGCACGCTTGGCGGCATACTTAGCGACCAGCTTGGAACGCTTCAGCTCACGCTGCTTCATGCTAGTTTTTGCCATGACCTGCTCCTTAGTTACGGAACGGGAAGTTGAACGCCTTCAGCAGCGCGCGACCTTCCTCGTCAGTGTTCGCAGTAGTGGTGAAGGTGATGTCCATCCCGCGCAGAGTATCAATCTTGTCGTAAGAGATCTCAGGGAAAATGATCTGTTCCTTCACACCCATGGAGTAGTTACCGCGGCCGTCAAAAGACTTGGCGCTAACACCACGGAAGTCACGAACACGCGGCAGGGCGATGCTCACCAGGCGGTCCAGGAATTCGTACATACGTTCGCCACGCAGGGTTACCTTAACCCCGATCGGCCAACCTTCACGAACCCGGAAACCAGCCACGGACTTGCGTGCACGGGTCACAACAGGTTTCTGACCGGCAATCTTTTCCATGTCGGCAACAGCGGCGTCGATGATTTTCTTATCACCAACCGCTTCACCTACACCCATGTTCAGGGTGATCTTGGAAAGACGCGGTACTTCGTTGATATTTGCCTTACCCAGCTCTTCTTTCAGCTTGGGCAGGATTTCGCTCTTAAAGAGCTCTTGCAATCGTGCCATGGTACCTACCTCAAGCGTTTACGGGTTTACCGGTGGACTTGAAGACACGCTGTTTGGCGCCATCTTCAGCTACAACGATGCCCACACGGTCAGCCTTGTTGGTTTCCGGGTTGAAAATCGCAATGTTGGAAGCCTGGATAGCGGCTTCCTTCTCTACGATACCACCCGGCTTACCCAGCATCGGGTTCGGCTTGGTGTGACGTTTGACCATGTTGATGCCAGAGACAACAACACGACCGTCCTGTTGAACTTTCAGGACTTTGCCACGCTTGCCTTTGTCTTTACCGGCAATAACGATCACTTCATCTTCGCGACGGATCTTTTTCATGATCAATCTCCCTTACAGTACTTCAGGTGCCAGAGAGATGATCTTCATGAACCGCTCAGAACGCAGCTCACGAGTTACCGGCCCGAAAATACGGGTGCCGATCGGCTCCAGCTTGGTGTTCAGCAGGACGGCAGCATTGCCGTCGAACTTGATCAGGGAACCGTCCGGACGACGAACGCCCTTGCGGGTACGCACAACAACAGCGTTCATCACCTGGCCTTTTTTGACCTTACCGCGCGGAATTGCTTCCTTGACGGATACTTTGATGATGTCACCGATACGTGCGTAACGGCGGTGGGAACCGCCCAGCACCTTGATACACATTACTCGACGTGCGCCACTGTTATCGGCCACATCCAGCGTGCTTTGCATTTGAATCATTTATAGTCTCCTCAAACTGCAGACCGTAGCCTTAAATTTGAGTCGCTCGAACGTCTACAGAGACCAGTTCGAAAGTAACGGTCTTGGAGAACGGACGAGTTTCACGGATAGTCACGATGTCGCCCAGACGACATTCGTTGTTAGCATCGCGCGCATGCAGCTTGGTGCTGCGCTTGATGATCTTGCCGTACAGCGGGTGTTTAACCTTGCGCTCTACCAGAACAGTGATGGTTTTATCCATCTTGTCGCTAACAACTCGACCACTCAGAGTATGAATCTGCTTCTCAGTCATCGTTAGTTACCTGCTTTCTCGTTGAGCACGGTCTTAACCCGGGCAATGTCAACCTTAACCTGCTTGAGCAGGTGGGTTTGATTCAGCTGGCCGGTAGACTTCTGCATGCGCAGCTTGAACTGCTCCTGGAGCAGCTCAATCAGTTTTGCATTCAGTTCTTCAGCCTGCAGCTGACGCAACTCTTGAGCTTTCATCACATTACGCTCCGCTTCACGAAGGAAGTTTCAACCGGCAGCTTGGCCGCCGCCAGAGCAAAGGCTTCACGCGCCAGCTCTTCGGAAACACCTTCCATTTCGTACAGGACCTTGCCAGGCTGGATTTGGGCTACCCAGTATTCTACGGAACCCTTACCTTTACCCTGACGAACTTCCAGCGGCTTGTTGGTGATCGGCTTGTCCGGGAACACACGGATCCAGATTTTACCGCCACGCTTGATGTGACGAGTCATGGCTCGACGAGCCGCTTCGATTTGACGAGCGGTTATACGGCCACGAGAGGTTGACTTCAATGCGTATTCGCCGAAAGACACGCTAGACCCGCGCAGTGCGAGACCACGGTTACGGCCCTTCTGCATCTTACGGAATTTTGTACGCTTAGGTTGCAGCATGTGCGTACTCCTTATTTAGCCGCTTTCTTCCGAGCGCGAGCCGGCTTCTTCTCTTGCAGCTCTTCGCGCTGCCCGCCGATAACTTCGCCCTTGAAGATCCAAACTTTAACGCCGATTACACCGTAGGTGGTGTGCGCTTCGAAGGTTGCGTA
>CAYWUD010000188.1:0-5096 GCA_964461355.1 uncultured Pseudomonadales bacterium
CAAATACTGGCAACGCACCCAGGGTCCGCATACCGCGACCTTTGGAGATCGCGACTACCGCAGCCGCCTGCTGCAGTTCATGGCCGAACAGCGCTGCAGGCACGAGTAAACACGCGGACACCCGTACATAAACGACAGGCATGAAAAAGGGGCGCGATGCGCCCCTTTTTCTGAAACCGGAAAGCAAACTAGTGTGTTAGTTGAGCTTTTCTTTGATGCGAGCGGCCTTACCTGAACGCTCACGCAGGTAGTACAGCTTGGCACGACGCACGTCACCGCGGCGTTTCACTTCGATAGAAGCAACAACCGGGCTGTGAGTCTGGAAAGTACGCTCAACGCCTACACCGTTGGAAATCTTCCGTACCATGAAGGAAGAGTTGAGGCCGCGGTTGCTCTTGGCAATTACCACGCCTTCGAATGCCTGCAGACGCTCACGGTTACCTTCGGTAACTTTAACCTGAACGATTACAGTGTCACCCGGACCGAAAGCCGGAACGTTTTCTTTCATCTGTTCCGCTTCGATCTGTTGAATCAGCTTATGCTTGCTCATCTTAAGCTCCTGGTTACACAAACTATCCCGACCCAAGAATCCTATTCGCCGTTTGCCTGCCCAACGGCCTGCTCGGTCCTGATCTCCTGCAGGAGCTTTTGCTCCTCGGTGCTCAGGACACGCTCGGTCAGCAGATCCGGACGCCTGTTCAGGGTCCGTTGAAGCGCCTGCTTCAGCCGCCAGAGACGTATGCGCTCATGATTACCACTGAGCAACACCTCCGGGACCTGCATGCCCTCGAACTGCTCCGGCCGCGTGTAATGCGGACAGTCCAGCAAACCTTCAGCGAATGAATCTTCCTGGGCAGAATCCTTGTGACCTAGGGTGCCCGGAACAAAGCGTGAGACTGCATCGATCAGCGTCATGGCTGCGAGTTCGCCGCCGGTGAGTACGTAGTCCCCGATAGACCATTCTTCATCGATCTCGGTTTCCACAACACGCTCATCAATGCCTTCATACCGTCCGGCAACCAAAATCAGCTTTTCAGCCTGGGCTAACTCCTGTACCCCCGATTGATCGAGCTTGCGCCCCTGGGGTGAGAGGTAGACCACTTTGGCACCGGGCCCTACAGCTGTTTTAGCTGCATGGATGGCATCACGCAGAGGTTGAATTTTCATCAACATGCCGGGACCACCGCCATAAGGTCGGTCATCCACCGTCTGGTACTTGTCGTGGGTATAGTCCCGGGGATTCCAGGTCTGTACCTCGATCAAGCCCTCCTTTACCGCTCTTCCGGTAACTCCGTGCTCGGTGATCGCACGGAACATCTCGGGGAAGAGCGTTATGATTCCAAACCGCATCGGCCTAGAATTCCGGATCCCAAAGGACCCGCATAAATCCCTCATCGAGATTTATTTCCTGAATCACCTGCTCCGGCAAATAGGGCAGCAAACGCTCCCGCTGGTCGATGCTTGCGCGTGTGGCCTGAACCACCAGCACATCGTTGGAGCCGGTTTCAATCAGATGACTCACTTTACCCAGCAACAGATCGTTGCCGTCTGCATCCTGGGTAAACACCTGCAATCCTTCCAGCTGATGCCAGTAAAATTCACCGTCATCGAGACTGGGCAAGGCTTCTGCAGGCAGGAGAATCTCGTAACCACAATAGTTACGCGCATCCTCCGGCGTCGTAACGCCTTTGATCTGGGCGACCAGACCTTTTCCCTGTTTCCGCCCCTGAACGATCTCCACATCAAGTGAACGACCGTCCCGAGTAAGACGCCACTGGCGATACTGCAGAACGTTCTCCATCGGCTGGGTGTAGGAGTACACCTTGACCCAGCCCTTGATACCGAACGGCGAAGTCACACGACCCAGCAGCACGTGCCGGGTGTTATCCTTCTGCATTTCTTTAGACACCAATGACGACTCTTATTAAGCGGATTTCAGCAGGGAAGTTACGCGATCGCTGACGGTCGCACCCTGGGAAACCCAGAATTCGATACGATCACGATCAATGCGCAGACGCTCTTCCTGACCACGAGCCAGCGGGTTGAAGAAACCCACGCGCTCGATGAAGCGACCACCGCGTGCATTGCGGCTGTCGGCAACGGTCAGATGATAGAACGGGCGCTTTTTAGAGCCACCACGGGCCAAACGAATAGTTACCATAAGGCTTTCGTTCCTATCTTCCGCTTGTTTCCGGTTTCATACTCCCGTACCGGAGGTACAGGAGGCGGCACATTCTAATGGAATAGTGCGCAAGTTAAAACCATGATCGTATGCAATTGCGCCATCTACCTAACGACGGCGCATACAACGGAGCCACAGAAACAGACAGGGCCGCCCTGCGGCAGCCCTGTGGATTCACGCCAACGCGCTTACATACCCGGGAAGCGACCGCCGGGCATGCCACCGCCCATACCGGGCAGGCCTTTCATCCCCTGCAGGCCCCGCATCATTTTTGCCATCCCGCCCTTGCCGGACATCTTTTTCATCATCTTCTGCATCTGCTTGTGCTGCTTGATCAGACGATTGATGTCCTGAATCTGGGTACCGGAACCGGCCGCAATACGCTGTTTGCGTGAGCCGTTGATGACCTCCGGACGACGGCGCTCCTGCGGCGTCATCGAGTTGATGATCGCTTCCATCTGCACGAACATCTTTTCGTTGACGTTGGCATTGGCCAGCTGCGCGGTCATCCCGCCCATACCCGGCAGCTTGTCGAGCATGCCGGTGATGCCGCCCATGTTTTTCATCTGCTGCAGCTGATCACGGAAGTCTTCAAGGTCAAAGCCCTTACCCTTCTTCAGCTTCTGGGCCAGCTTGTCGGCCTTCTGCTTGTCGAGTTTGCGCTCGGCTTCCTCGATCAGGCTGAGCACATCGCCCATGCCCAGAATCCGGGACGCAACCCGATCGGGATAGAAGGGTTCCAGGGCATCGACCTTTTCACCCATCCCCAGGAACTTGATCGGCTTGCCGGTAATATGGCGCACCGACAGTGCCGCACCACCGCGCGCATCACCATCGGCCTTGGTCAGAATCACACCGGTCAGCGGCAGGGCATCACCAAAGGCCTTGGCAGTGTTGGCCGCATCCTGACCGGTCATGGCATCGACCACGAACAGGGTTTCGACCGGATTGATCGCCGCGTGCAGCTGCTTGATCTCGTCCATCATGTCGGCGTCGACATGCAGACGACCGGCGGTATCGACGATCACCACATCGTAATGCTTGACCTTCGCCTGCTGGATCGCCGCTTCGGCAATCGCGACCGGTTTCTGCGACGGATCGGAGGGAAAGAAGTGCGCGCCGACTTCAGCGGCCAGCGTTTCCAGCTGATCGATCGCAGCCGGACGGTAGACGTCGGCACTGGTTACCAGAACCGATTTTTTCTCGCGCTCCTGCAGATACTTGGCCAGCTTCGCGACCGAGGTGGTCTTACCGGCACCCTGCAGACCGGCCATCAGCACTACGGCCGGGGGCTGCGCAGCCAGATTCAGGGCGTCGTTGGCCGCGCCCATGACCTCGATCAGCTCGTTGTTGACGATCTTGACGAACGCCTGGCCCGGATTCAGGCTTTCCTGGACATCCTGACCGATCGCCCGCTCCTTGATGCGTGCGACAAACTCCTTGACCACCGGCAGGGCAACATCGGCCTCCAGCAGCGCCATGCGCACTTCGCGCAGTGTGTCCTTGATATTGTCTTCGCTGAGCTTGGCTTTGCCGGTTACATTTTTTAGCGTCTTCGAAAGACGCTCGGAAAGGTTCTCAAACATCTCTGTATCCCATTGATCCGGGGGTTGATCCGGGCCACCCCGCCAAGGGTCCGGCTTATTCGGTCGATTATAACCAATGCCGGAGCAAATAAAACGCCGGCCGCTGCGCTACCGTTTACTTGAATCAACCGCCTATGACACACTTAACGGCCCCATCGGGACCGCCTCGCCGCAGCCCGAATCGATCTGCGGCACCCCGGCCTGTACAAGGATCCTGTCCATGAGCGTTACAATTTCCGGCCTGCTTGCCATTGTCTGCTATCTGCTTGGCGGACTGGGCCAGGGACTGCGCCTGAAACGGGTACAGGCCATTCCTCAGGCAGCTATCCAGCTGCTGGCCGCACTGGGCTTTCTGCTGCAGGCCCATACCCTGTATCTGCAGCTGCATACCGCGCATGGCATCAACCTCAACCTGTTTACGGTCGGCTCCCTCGCCGCCTGGCTGGTCGTCGGCCTGACCTGGCTGGCCTGCCTGCGCCAGCCCCTGCAGAATCTTCAGGTTCTGCTGCTCCCCCTGGCCGCACTGGTTCAGGCCGGTGCGCTCCTGCTCAGCGGACCGGAAGATATCGTCCGCATCGATTCTGCGCGGCTGCTGCATATTCTGGCATCGGTTACGGCCTACAGCTTCTTTACCATCGCCGCCTGTCAGGCACTGCTGCTGGCCTATCAGGACCGCCAGCTCAAAGCGCGCCATCCGCGCGGTCTGCTGCACCTCTTTCCGCCCCTGCAGACCATGGAACAGCTTCTGTTTGCCCTGATCTGGATCGGCATGGCGCTGCTCAGCCTGTCACTGGCATCGGGCTTTATCATCCTCGATGACATGTTCGCCCAGCACCTGGCGCACCGCACCCTGCTGTCGGTCTTTGCCTGGCTGGTGTTTGCGGTTCTGCTCTGGGGCCGCCACCAGCTTGGCTGGCGCGGACAGATCGCCATCCGCTGGACCCTGATCGGCTTCCTGCTGCTGATGCTGGCCTATTTCGGCAGCAAATTTGTGCTAGACCTGCTCGGAACAGCTGGCTAAACTCGCCGAAAGCAGGCTTTCTCGACAGATCTCGACAGCCTGCCCGTATTAGCTGAATGAGGTTTTATAGTCCTTGGACGATCCTTCTATCGGGCTGCTGCTCGGCTGCCTGTTCCTTCTGATTCTCCTCTCTGCGTTCTTCTCCAGCTCGGAAACCGCCATGATGGCGCTGAACCGCTACCGGCTACGGCATATGGCCAAGACCGGCCACCGCGGTGCACTCAGAGCCACTCGACTGCTGCAACGCCCCGACCGCCTGATCGGCGTGATCCTGATCGGCAACAACTTCGTCAACATCCTCGCCTCA
>CAYWUD010000189.1:0-5057 GCA_964461355.1 uncultured Pseudomonadales bacterium
CTACCAGACCTCCCAGAGACGCCATCTTCTCGGCCAGTACCAGTTCATCCTGGGTTTTCTTCAGCTGATCGAGGGACACCTCCAGCGCCTCATGACTCTCCTTGAGTTTTTGCTGTGCGATCTCGCGCTCCTGCATCTCGACCTTGAGCTGGTCCTCTCGCTGCTCGGCTGCCGTCAGCATTTCACCGATCTGACGGTTCTTGATCGACAGGTTACGCAGCGCCGACTCGAGATAATCGGTTTTGGCGCGCACTTCCTGCTCCAGATCTCGCTGATAGGAATCCTGATGCTTTTTGGCCAGCGCCAGCTTGTCGAGCATCTGGTTAAAACTGTCAGTCAGGAAGGTCAGTTCATCACGATTACGTTTGGGCCCCAGCGTCAGCCGCAGAGATCCGACCTTATCAAGATCCAGCGCACCGATCTGGCGCGTCATTTTGGTCAGGGGATCTGACAGCAGCTTGCGCGCCACCACCAGCATCAGAATCACCAGCAGTGTGGTCTTGACCAAGGCGTTCAGCACCATGAACAACAGACTCACCTTCAGACGCTGGAGAATCACCGCCTCGCGGGTAATCACCGTCAGACTCCCCATCTTCACCTTGCGTCCACCGGCCACCGGCAGCTCGTAGTAGAGCGGAAAGATCACCCCGAAACGCCCGGAACTGGTGAAATCGGTCGGATCATCGGCCACATACAGACTGGCCTGACCGGTATCGAGCCAGTCACCGCCCTTCTGTTCGACCAGCTTCCCGTCTTCACTGGGCAACCCCACCAGCCCCTGCAGCAAAGATTCGGTCTGCACCATATCGAGCTGCCAGAACGCGTTGACC
Organism: uncultured Pseudomonadales bacterium; assembly: GCA_964461355.1. GTDB lineage: Bacteria > Pseudomonadota > Gammaproteobacteria > Pseudomonadales > CAYWUD01 > CAYWUD01. The sequence continues at coordinate 831 of CAYWUD010000189.1, forward strand.
AAAGAGCCCCGAACGCTGGCGAAGGTCATTCTCAGATCCTGACGAATATCCGACCGAATATCGTTGTACTGGGCAACAACCTGAATCGCCGTGATCAGCAGTGTCAGCAGGCAGTAGATCGACAGAACCCGGCGCAGCAAGGCACCGGCCAGAGAATCACGCCCATACGGAAGCACATCCTTTACCTGCATGCAGCTGTCAGCTCCTGCGCCACTTGAAATGATTTGCCCATGATAGAGTGCATGAGGGTCACTTTCTAAACCCGTAACGAGCGAACGGGTATCAACGCTATAAGTGTATGCAGAAACAAAGCATTGCTCCTAGTGCCAATCGGCCTGTGTTTGCGCACAATCGGTGTAACGCCTCCCTACCTTGAAAGCCTCCCGTCTTTTATATGAGCTGTTTTGCTTTCACGCCAGCCCAACTTAAGATGGCTTAAATCATCACTTTGCCTGTAATTACAGGACAGACATTCAAGGGAGTATGCAATGAAGGCGATGCGGATCCACCAACACGGGCCGGTTGAACAGCTGCAACTGGAGCCGCTGGCCGAATTCAAACCCGGACCAGGAGAAGTGCTGATTCAGCTGCATGCAGCCGGGGTCAACCCGGTAGATCACTATACCTGTGCCGGAATCAACGGATACAGCGCCCATATGCCTTTCACACCCGGACGCGACGGTGCGGGTATCATTAGCGCGCTGGGAGCGCACGACACTCACTTCAAGGAGGGCGATCGCGTCTACTGTGCCGGCACATTGACCGGCAGTTTTGCCCAGTACGCGCTCTGCGATCTTGACCAGGTTTTCCCGCTTCCAGACAACAGCAGCTTTGCCGAGGGCGCCTGCATGGGGATCCCCTATGGTACCGCGTACCGCGCCCTGACCCAGATCGGCCGTGCCAAGCCCGGTGAAGTCGTCCTGATCCACGGAGCCAGCGGTGGCGTCGGTACCGCTGCGCTGCAACTGGCTCTGGCTCAAGGAATGACCGTCATAGCCACCGCCAGTTCAGCAGAGGGTAGAGCACTGCTGCACTCACTGGGTGCCCACCTGGTGCTCGATCACAGCACCGCTGATCACCTCGAGCAGATACATACCTGGACACACCGCCATGGCGTGGATCTGATTCTGGAAATGCTGGCCAACGCCAACCTCGATCGCGATCTGAAAGTACTCGCCCGCAACGGCCGAGTCGTTGTGATCGGCAGCCGCGGCGAAATCAAGATCAATCCGCGCGATCTGATGGCGCGCGATGCCTCCATCCACGGCGTCAGCCTCGCCAACGTAACGACACAAGAACTGCACGGCATACATGCAGCATTGGGCGCCGGCCTTCGCAGTGGTGCACTGAAGCCGATCGTGCGCAAACAGTTCCCCCTGGACCAGGCGGGCATTGCCCTACAGGAGGTCATGCAAACAGGGGCTGCTGGCAATCTGGTGCTGAGCATCAGAGCATAAGCAAACATGCAGATAAATAAAAACCCCGGCAATGCCGGGGTTTTTATTTAAAAAGATGGTCGTCTCTCGCCGGCCATGTTCGTCGCTACAGTCCCTGTAGTCCGCTTCCTGCTACTGTTCTTCCGTTGCTGGCATCATGCCTGAATCACTCTGCCAGCATCCCAGCGGCAGCAGCTGCATCCTTCCCGAATGCTCCATCCTTGACACCTTGCATCCTGCAGGGTGGTTGGAAAGACTCCTTTCCTCCAGCGGCCATCCAGTGCCACCGGCTTTCCATGTACCAGAACAGTCCCTGTTCGATCCATCCTAGAACATAACGGCCATCCTGGCCGCGCGGCAATCCTTGCCACTGCTCCAAATCAACATCCTGTCAATCTGCACACCCTGTGCTCTGGAGTTACGTTTATTCTATGCCGCCATCACGAAGAAAACAGAGCCGAGAACTGACAGCCCGTGTAGGAAATCTGCCATTCAGTAGCTGCACGTCGCTTTTAACGCTCTGCGCGATACACAGAAAAACGGCGATTATCGAATACCTGATCACAGTTGCCGATACTCTGCAGCAGAATCGGCGCATAACGAAGAAAGCTGTTAGCCACCAGCCAGAGCTCCCCACCCGGACGCAGATACTCGGGCACCTGACGCAGAAACTGTTCGGTCACGGCATAATTGGTCTTGACCCCGGTATGAAACGGCGGGTTACTCAATAAAAAATCAAAGGGCTGCTGCACATTCATCAGACCGTTTGAGCCGACTAGCGAGGCCTCAAAGCCATTGGCAGCAAGTGTTCTGCGCGCAGCCTCCAGGGCCAGGGCGCTGTTATCCAGAAGTGTCAGACGAACAGGCTGTGCAGCAGCGGCCATGACCCAGGCAGCAATAACGCCTGCACCACAGCCAAAATCAAGAATATCGCCCGCCAGCCGCTCTTTCGGTAACTGCTCAAGCAGCAACCGCGTACCTTCATCCAGCCGGCCATAACTGAAAACACCCGGCAAGGTACAGATGGTCAGCGTCTGCCCTGCAATCTGCAGCTGATAGCGCTGCTCAAGATCATCAAGATCAAGTGCCGGCTGGGGATGCTCATAGCATCCTTCAAACAACGTACAGTGGCGCGCCGAGTCGAGTTTATGCCAGCTTCCCAAGGCCTCCAGAATACGTCCCTGAGACTTGATGCCCGCCTTGTTTTCCCCGACCAGCAGAATACGCCCTCCCGGCTTGAGCGCAGGCAACGCTAGGCGCAGCAACAGATCCGTTTCATCGCGTCCCTTGCGCGCATACAGAATCAGAAGATCATGCTCTGCCGCCGATGAGAATGTGACGCCGAAATGCACGTCTGCGGCCTTCAGCGCTCCTCGCGCACCGGCCTGAAGCGCACTGTACACATCAAAATCGGTGGTCAACGCCGAAAGATGCTCAACCGTTGGCTGATCGGCCAATTCAAGCAGCCACCGATCATCAGGCATCCCCGCAATCAGCAGGCGCTCGGCCTGCAACTGTTCGATATTGCGCTGCAACAGCAGTGAGGGGTTGGCAAAACCGCTTGCATCTCTAGACATCTATACAGGTTCCATCATCAGTTGCACGGCGGCTTTATACCCCCTCCGATATGACCATACAACGCAAACAGCGCATCGCTGCAAGGCGATAAAAGTGGCTAAAATTTAGCCTTTACACAAATTCTGATTATTTGATAGACTCGTTGAGTATAAGCGCCAAAGAGGCTCTCACCGCTTCCTACCATCTGCCAGGAAGCCTGCCCTTTTCTCCGCGTCTTGTACGCCCTTCATCGTTTTCTCCCTTGAGAGACACACACTCACTAGACACAGTTCTAGAGGCTAATCATGCGCATTGAGGCTGACCTGAAACTCGGTTTCAAAGACGTCCTGATCCGTCCCAAGCGATCCACTCTGAAGAGTCGATCCCAAGTTGCTCTGGATAGAACGTTCAAGTTTTACCATTCCCAAAAAGAGTGGACTGGCGTTCCCATCATCGCCGCCAACATGGATACCGTCGGAACCTTTGCCATGGCAAAGACACTGTCCGGCTTTAACATGCTGACCGCCCTGCACAAACACTACAGCATCGAACAGTGGCAAGACTTCATCACCGCAAATGATGATCAGGTACTGAAAAACTGCATGGTCAGCACCGGTACCTCCGATGCCGACTTCCAGAAGATGCAACAGATCCTGGCCCTGGACAGTCGCCTGCAATTTATCTGCATCGACGTGGCCAACGGTTACTCCGAACACTTTGCCGACTTCCTGCGCCGTGCGCGCGAAGCCTGCCCCGAACACGTCATCATTGCCGGTAACGTTGTCACCGGTGAAATGGTTGAAGAACTGATTCTCTCCGGTGCCGATATGGTCAAGGTCGGGATCGGTCCGGGCTCCGTTTGCACCACCCGCGTCAAGACCGGTGTGGGCTATCCGCAGCTGTCTGCCGTCATCGAATGCGCCGATGCGGCCCACGGTCTGGGCGGCCAGATCATTTCCGACGGTGGCTGCACCTGCCCGGGCGACTTGGCCAAGGCCTTTGGCGGCGGTGCCGACTTCATCATGCTGGGCGGTATGCTGGCCGGCCATGACGAAAGTGATGGCGAGCTCGTTGAAGTCGATGGCAAGCAGTACAAGAAGTTCTACGGCATGTCTTCAGCCACCGCGATGGACAAGCACGCCGGTGGTGTTGCCAACTACCGCGCAGCCGAAGGCAAGACCGTCACCGTACCCTACCGCGGCCCGGTTGCTCAGACCTGTCAGGATCTGATGGG
>CAYWUD010000190.1:0-2513 GCA_964461355.1 uncultured Pseudomonadales bacterium
GAGGTGACAGGCACGACGCTTTATTTCGTCGCCTGAGCTACCTCTGTAAGGCATCGACAAAACGATATGGAAATCGCCTTCAGGCCTTTGATAGTAGCCACGGCTAACAAGCCGTCGTAGTAGCAACCCCTATCTGCTTCGAGACGGTATTGCTTTTAGTCGTTGCCAGGCGATATCTGGCAGCGATACCTATTAGCTCACTTCGATCTATATCCTATGTGTCAGGTCCCGCCTGTTTGTAGACCCGCTTAACAAATAATTCCGGGGCTTTGTGCTGCCATTCTTTCATGACGGCCATGGGCGGTCGATGATTGAGTGCGCGCTGCGGGATGTGATGATTGTAGAGCGTCATATAGCCCAGCAAGGTCTCCTTCAGTTCTGCAATGGATCCAAAACGGGTTTGCTGGACCACTTCTGCAATACGGCCGTTGAAGCGCTCGATCATGCCGTTGGTCTGCGGGGTCCGCGCCTTGATCAACCGATGCTCGATCCGGTGAACCTGACACACCTGATCGAACAGGTGATTGCCCGTCGGTTTACGCTCGCCAGTGGCGCAGTAGCGGTCGGTAAACTCCTTGCCGTTATCCGTCAGCACCTTCTCGATCTTGAACGGTGCCTTGGCGATCAAGCGCTCTAAAAAACGCTTCGCCTGAGTGGCCGTTTTTGCCGGAAGCACCTCCAGGTAGACCCAGCGCGTAGCGCGATCAATCGCCGCGAAGAGATAGCTCCGGTGCGTCTGATCCGGCATCTGCGGTAGATATTTGATGTCGACATGAACAAAGCCCGGTACGTAGTCCTTGAACGTTTTTACCGGCTTTTTCGCGTGCTCCTCCTGAGGGATCAGCGCGTTTAGCTGCGATACACCATGGCGTTTCAGGCAGCGCGCCATGCCCGAGCGGCTGACATCAGGATTGATAAATTCACGCGTAATCACCAGCAAGTCATCCAGAGGGAGCAAGAGCGTTTTACGCAATGAGATCACCACCTCTTCTTCGAGCGGAGACAGCGTTGTTCTGAGTGTATTGGGCCGGTGAGAACGATCTTCGACAGAATCGCGCCGTTGCCACTTTCGTACGGTGTCTTTGGTCAGCCCGTATTTTCTCGCCAGAGCCGCTTGAGACAGGCCTGATTCCTGAATCTCCCTACGGATCAACGGTGTCGTTCGCGCTTGGCTATGGATTTTGTGGCTCATGCTTCGGCTCTCGCTGGAAATCATCTCGCCACGCACTTAACAGATGCGTGGCACGCCACCAAGCGTAGCTCCTGATGGGAAGATGATCGGGCGGAACCAGACACTTACATAAAGCTGAAGTTGGGGGCGGGATGGGGTCGATCTGCTCTGACGGAAGGGGATTTGTATGAGAATACAACTCGTTAGATTGTAGGCTCTGAAGGGGGGCTGTCGGTCGTTTATAAATGAGGCTGAAACCGATCAGTGCGGGATCCCTAGAGGATCCCAGGGTGGGGTGGGTTCTTTATAAAACAGAAGGTTAGCTTAGAAACTGGTCCTATCCATCATAGGGGCCGTGGTAAATCGGCGGCTCAGTGTCTTCGGGGTTTCTATCGGCATATCAACAACTTGTGCCTGGTGCTCAATGTAATACTGCGGGCTGTTCGAGCGCGCTTCAGGACGCATAGGGGAACAGCGAAGATGGAGGCGATCATACACCGGCAGGCACGCCGCTTCGATACAGAAAAACCCTGTGTTGTGGCGGCGCGATGGTGCTACCGGCCTGGTGTGTGGCCCTCCGGGCGGAGCGATCTGTGGGCATCAATGGCACCGACGCTCCGCTACCTGCTTGAATAAAGCAGAGGGGGCTCCACCGCATGACTGCACACCGGCGCCCCCGTGTCCGTAACGCAGGAGTGAAGCGCCGATGAAACTCAACAAGCATGAAGAAGCCGCCTGGGATCAGTATTTTGCCGCCGTACTGACCGTTGATTACGCCGAATTCAAGGATCGCGAGATCGATCTCGCCGCATTGTCCGCATCGGAGAAAAAAGAGCTGATGGCCGAGCTGGTCGAGGCCTCGGCCACACTGGCCGATCAGATGATTGCCGCAAGGCGCGAACGGCTGTAGGACGTGCCGTACATAGGCTTGCCTGTCGGCACCGCTTCAGGTGCGCCCCGGATTTATGCACACGTTTGCGTGCATCAGGGCGCGGCTGCTGGGGGATACGGCTGTCTACACTTGCCTGAAAGAACAACCGCACACGCGCCAGGGATGAGTTCAGATGACGGACCTTCGTATCGAAAAAACACCCCGCACCGACTGTTTGCCCAACCTTGATGATTATGCCCGCTGCTGCGCCGATTTTGACTGGGCCGACCATGCGCCCCAGGGGCTGCCCGGAGGCGGGCTGAATATCGCCTATGAAGCGGTGGATGTGCACCTTGAGGCTGGGCGCGGCAGCAAACGCGCGCTGCGCTGGATCAGCAAGCAGGATCAAGTGATCGATTTCACTTACGCCGATCTGGCCGAGCAGAGCAGCCGCTTTGCATCTGTGCTGGA
>CAYWUD010000190.1:2523-4977 GCA_964461355.1 uncultured Pseudomonadales bacterium
GCGTGGCCTCGGCCCCGGGGCGCGGGTGTTCAGTCTGGCCGGGCGGGTGCCCGGCCTTTATTTTACGGCGCTGGGTACGCTGAAAGCGGGCTGCGTTTTTACCCCGCTGTTCTCAGCCTTCGGTCCCGAGCCGATTCGTGCGCGTATGGAGATCGGCGAAGCCCAGGTGCTGGTCACGACGCGGGCGTTGTACCGGAAAAAAGTCGCCGCCTGGTGGCGCACATTGCCAAGTCTCAAGGCCATTCTGTTGCTTGATGGCGCCGACCCGACCGAAGAGGGCTGCCATGATCTGGCTGCGCTGATGGCCAACGCCGACCCTGCACGTCGCTGCACACCGACCCAGGCCGAGGATATGGCGCTGCTCCATTTCACCAGCGGAACCACCGGCAAGCCCAAGGGGGTTGTGCATGTGCATCAGGCGGTTCAGCTGCACAGGCTGTCGGCCCGTTTTGCCCTCGACCTGCATCCTGATGATGTGTTCTGGTGCACGGCCGATCCTGGTTGGGTGACCGGTACCTCCTACGGCATTATCGCCCCCCTGTGTCTGGGGGTGACGCTGATCGTGGACGAGGCCGAATTCGACGCGCCGCGCTGGTATCGCATCCTCGAACAGCAGCAGGTCAGTGTCTGGTATACCGCACCAACGGCGGTGCGCATGCTGATGAAAATGGGCACAGAACTGGCGCAGGGGCATGACCTTTCCAGGCTGCGCTTTATCGCCAGTGTTGGCGAACCGCTGAACCCCGAGGCCGTGATCTGGGGGCAGACCACTTTCGGCAGCCCCTTTCATGACAACTGGTGGCAGACCGAGACCGGCGCCATCATGATCGCCAATTATGCCAGTCAGGCGGTCAAGCCCGGCTCGATGGGGCGTCCCCTGCCGGGCATTCGTGCGGGCATTGTGGAGCGTGATGACAACGGGCAGATCATCGCGCTCGATGCGCCCATGCAGGTCGGTGAGCTGGCGCTGCGCCCCGGTTGGCCATCGATGTTTCGTGGCTATCTTCATCAGCACGAGAAGTATCGCAGCTGTTTTGCCGACGGCTGGTATCTCACGGGTGATCTTGCGATGCGCGACAGTGAGGGCTACTTCTGGTTTGTCGGTCGGGCTGACGATCTGATCAAGTCATCGGGGCATCTGATCGGGCCGTTCGAGGTCGAAAGTGCCCTGATCGAGCATGCTGCGGTCGCTGAAGCCGCGGTGATCGGGGTGCCTGACCCGATTATCGGCGAGATCGTGAAGGCCTTTGTCGTGCTCAATCCCGGTTTCGAGGTCTCCGAAGAGCTGGCCCGGACGTTGCTCGGATTTGCGCGCACGCGTCTGGGCGCGGCGGTCGCGCCCAAGGAGATCCTGTTTCGCCTCAATCTGCCCAAGACCCGCAGCGGCAAGATCATGCGTCGGCTACTCAAGGCGCGTGAACTCGGCCTGCCGGAAGGCGATATCTCGACCCTGGAGAGTGATGAGCGATGACCAAACCGCTGCGCGTAACCCGCGATTATCTGATCCGGCAGTTGACCCAGATGCTCCGCATCCGCCGGTTCGAGGAAAAATGCGCCGAACTCTATGCCGAGGAAAAGATACGGGGTTTTTTGCATCTGTATATCGGCGAAGAAGCGATCGCCGTCGGTGCCCTTTCGGTGCTGACGCCGGAGGATCAGGTCGTGGCGACCTACCGCGAGCACGGCCACGCGCTGGCCCGTGGGGTGCCGATGGGTGCAGTGCTGGCCGAAATGTATGGCCGTACCAACGGCTGCAGTCGTGGCCGCGGCGGATCGATGCACCTCTTTGATGCGGCGACCCGGTTTTATGGCGGCAACGCCATTGTCGGCGGCGGGCTGCCCCTGGCAACAGGGCTGGCGCTGGCGAATAAAAAGCAGGGCCAAAGCAATCTGACCGCCTGCTTTTTCGGCGAGGGCGCGGTGGCCGAAGGCGAGTTTCACGAAAGCCTGAATCTGGCGGCCCTCTGGGGGCTGCCGGTGCTGTTTGTCTGCGAGAACAACCGCTACGCCATGGGTACCGCGCTGGCCTATTCGGAGTCGGAAACCGATATCGCCAAGAAGGCGCGCAGTTACGGCATGCAGGCACGTCAGGTCGATGGCATGAACGTGGTCGATGTCGAGGCCGCCGTGACCACGGCGGTCGCGCATATTCGCAGCACCGGCCAGCCCTATTTTCTGGAGTGTCAGACCTACCGCTTTCGTGGCCATTCAAGCTTTGACGGTCAGCTCTATCGGGACAAGGCCGAAGTGGCGCGCTGGGAAGCGCACGGTCCGGTTAAGCGTCTGCTGGAATGGCTGCGCGACAACAATCATTTCGAAGACCATGAGCTCGAAGCGCTCGAGCGTGCCGTTGCCAAAGAGATCGATGATGCGGTTGCCTTTGCCGAGGGCGGTGCCTGGGAGCCGGTGGAGGTCCTGTGCCGCGATGTGTATACGCCGTTTCAGGCTCCAGCG
>CAYWUD010000191.1:0-4925 GCA_964461355.1 uncultured Pseudomonadales bacterium
ACCGTTACGCCATTGATATCGATACTAAAGCCGGTCGCCGTGGCATCGATCGCTTCGGACTCAATCACGTTCTGATTGACCTCGGCGGTCACCTCGGACGAATCGGATACCTTGTTGATCGCCGCCGCAATGGCGATGGCACTGAATTCGGGACTGGCCGTCGAGGCGGTGTCATCGACGGTCAGGGTGCCCGGCACCGCAACGCCATTGATCACCAGGTCACCGGAAGCCAGCTAGACCGTACGGTCGGTCGCATTCGAGCTTTCGTTGACCACACCGGAGTTGACGCCACTGTAGGTGCCGATCTCGAGTCCCGCGTTATCGATATCTCCGGTGGTACTGGAAATATCGATCTCCGAACCATCCTTGGATACCAGCGTATAGCTGCCGACATAGGTCAGACCGTTGGCACTGCCGGCCGGCAAGCCGGCACCGGCACCGGTACCGGTGGTTTCGACAATGGTAATGTTGCGGCCATCCTCGGCCGTCAGCACAATCCCTTCGGCCAGGTTGCCGTTAAAGGAAGCCACGACACCGGTCTGACCGCTAACCGCATTCACTTCATCAACCACCACCTGCAGGTTGGCCGAATCGGAGTTGGCCGCATCCAGGTTGAAGGTGACCTGAATGCCGTTGATGTTCAGGTCGTAACCGCCGGCGGTTACACCTGCGGTAACGTTGGTGCCGACCACCTGGTTTTCGTTGACGGCGGCCACCACCCCGGACAGATCGCTGGAGTCATTGATCGCTGCGGCCTTGGCAATGGCACTGGAAGCCTTGGCGGTATCGGAGGACGTATCATCGGAACCGGTAGAAGCCCGGATGCTGACGCCGTTGATCACCAGATCGCCCGCAGCCAGCGGAATGTTTTCTGTCGGAACGGTCGCATCAAAGCCTGCACTCGGGGTGCTGGACAGACCGCTGGAAACGGAGGTCCCCAGCGCATCGACGGTCGCCGGAGCAATACCGAAGGTGATGCTTTCGTTCTCGTTGGCACCGATCTGGAAGGTGACATCCTCGAACGTGCCGTCGAGCAGCTTGGTGCCGTTGAAGTTGGTCTGCTCGGAAATCCGGTCGATCTCAAGCTTGAGCTGCTGCACCTCGGCGTTCAGCGCCTCGCGATCGACATCGGAGTTGGTGGCGTTGGCCGACTGCAGCGCCAGATCACGGATACGCAGCAGGTTGGAGGTCATCGCCCCCAGCGCTCCTTCGGCGGTCTGCGCCAGCGATACGCCATCGTTGGCGTTACGGATCGCCACCGCCAGACCGCGGGTCTGGGCTTCAAAGCGGGTAGAAATAGCCAGGCCGGCGGCATCGTCGCGGGCACTGTTGATTCTGAGGCCAGAAGAAAGCCGTTCCAGTGCAGTCTGGTTGGCACGTTGACTGGTGTTCAGGTTGCGCTGGGCATTCAGCGACGCAATGTTCGTATTGATAATCTGGGGCATGACCGCTCTCCATTTCTCCTGAAAGCCGGCAACCGCTGGCTCTGTTTAACCTTTGCTCAATCCATTCAATTTCCAGGCCAACTTTTGTTTTCTCGTTAAACCAAGGCTTGGAATTGCCGTTCCTTCAGCACATCGGCAGACCTCTGCCCGCCCGCCAGGCCGCGGGAGGCAAGGGCTTGCCGCCCTACAACTTGTTGAACAGAGTCAGGTTATTGATGGTGACAAAACTCTGCTGCGCCGCTTCCAACAGGTAGCTCTGCAGCGTCAAGGTACTGATCGCTTCGGCTTCATCGACGTACTTGATCTCGGCCAGAATCGATTCAGTCAAAATATCGACATCCTCGTGCAGCCCACGGGTGGTCTCGATCACATTCAGACGCCCACCGATCTCGGACTGCACCGCCAGCACCGACTCCATCGCCGCGTCAAGATTCTGCAGCGTCTCGTCGATCAGGGTGCCGAGCAGCTCGCGCCCGGCCGGATCGTTGTTGGCGCTTTCAAGTCCGTCCTGCAGGCGCTTGACGCTGGTCAGAAGATCCTGCTTGGGGCTCGAGTCGGCAAAAAAGGTATCGTTCGGACGCGGTACCCCTTCGATGCGCAGGCTCATGCCGCGCGCACTGATCAGATCGCCATCCTGAAACGGCACATTGGTGGCCACGGCAATACCGCCTTCGCGGGTCTTGATGCTGTAGTTCGGCCCGTTGGGTACCACGGCGGTTTCATCGTTGAAACTGATGATCAGATCATCGGGCGAGAAGGCATCCCAGGCTTCCTGATCGACGATCTGTCCGGTCGAGATCACCGCAGCCGGCACGGCGGTATTGTTGGGATTGGCGCGGGTCAGAACAGTGGTCTCGACGGCCGGAATATCGACAAACAGCGCCTTGCCGCTGTCGTTGACCGGAATACGGGTGCTCGAGGAGATCTGCACGAAACGCTGCCCCTCGTCACCGTTATACCCAAAGCCACCGCCCTGACGCTCGACGAACGGCGGCTCACTGGCCTGGAAGCCGGCAAAGATATAGACGCCGTCGGCCCCCTTGGTGTTCATCAGGTCCTTGAGCTCATCGAGACGCACCGCAATCTCGTCGGCCAGGGCCTTGCGGTCGGTTTCGCTGTAGGAACCGTCACCGGCCTGTACGGTCAGCTCCCGGATCCGCTGCAACGAGTTGACCACACCGTTGAGCGCAGCTTCTTCACGCTCGAGGCTGTTTTCAGCGCTGTTGAGGTTGCTCTGATACTGGGTGCGAATCGCCGTTTCCTGCTGCAGCGCCAGAATCTTGGTCGAAGCCACCGGATCATCGGCCGCAGAGCCGAGTCGCTCACCGGTCGAGACCTGCTCCTGCGTCTTGAGCAGGGCGGCGCTGTTGCGGGTCATCTGATTAAGACCCTGACTGTATACCTGAAGGCTGGAAATACGCATCGCTTACCTCCTAGCGAAACGCGGAAAGCAGAGTGTCGAACAGCGAACGGCCCACGCTGATCAGCTGGGATGCAGCGTTATAGGCCTGCTCGAAACGAATCAGATTGGCCGCTTCCTCGTCGAGGTTGACCCCCGAACGCGACTGCTGCAGGTTGGTTGACTGCTCCAGCAGCGCCTCACTGGCCGACAGATCGATCCGTGACTGGCTGGTATTGACGCCGACGAACTCGACCGTGCGGGCATAGAACTCGTCAAAACTGGCGCTACCGCCGGACAGCGTCTTGCCGGTTGCCAGATTGGCCAGCTTGAAGGCGTTACGGTTATCGGCGCTGCCGTTCTCGTTGAAATCGATACTGAAGGTGTCGCCCGGCTGCGGACGCCCCTGGATAACCGCCTGATAGCCAAGAAAGGCATCCTGCTGGAAATCAAAACCCTGGGTATCGCCAAACAGCGGGCTCGGACTGTTGTTGCTGACCATGGTGATGCCATCGGCCAGGGTGACATCAAGGCTGCCGCCCACCGTGACCTCACCACCGCCGGCCACGGTCTGCTGCGACAGGTTGGCGCCGCTTTCACCGTTGCTGACCACCAGCGTATCCGCCGCACCACCGGTCAGCTGCACATTGAGATCCACCCCGGAGGTCGAGAACACCTTCAGTGACGGCGCCCCGCCGCTTTCCGAGACAATGGCGTAGATCCCCTGCTGCTGCAGGTTGCCGTTGTTGTTGATGCGTTCTGCCAGAAAATTGACGTAATCGCTGTTGTTGGCCGGCAGTGCATCCGGAGCGATCACCGGCCCCAGGGCCGGATCATTGAGCTGTTCACCGTTCAGGTAAAGGTCATAGGCCCCTGCCCCGGCGCCGGCAAACTGCGCCAGCTCAATCTGGTTGAAGGCGGTCGCGCTGACCCCCTCGAGCTGGTTGAGCTGGTTGGCGATCTCCTGCGCGCTGGCATTGGCGGCGATATTGAGCGTATCGATGCGGCTGAGTCCGGTGGCCGGATCACGGGTCGTGAACTGCAGCGTATCGGCCGAATAGCCGTTGGCCGCGCCGAGCACGACCTGACCGATATCACCGGCCGGATTTCCTCGATCGAGGGTACTGGCAATGGTGGTGCCCGGTTCGTTGATCAGAATCTCGTTACGCGTACCCGGCACAAAGGGCTGATTACGGATCGGCGGATCGAGCTGCACCGGATTGGCCGGATCGGAGTTGTCCAGCACCTCGTAGGTGGTCGGCGTGGTAAAACGGATCAAAAGCGGCGGACTGAGCTGGCCGGGGGTGGCAAAGGCCGGCAGAAACGCGCCGGTGTCGGCATCGTAGACCTGCAGTACCTCGCCCTGGTCGATACTGCCGGTACCGCTGTTGGAGAGGCTGGCTTCGGCACGAATCGCCGCGGCAAAGGCCAGCTCGGTCGGGTCGGTGATCTCGACATCGATCACTTCGGCAGCGCTGCGGTACGGGCGCAGCATGAATTCGTCAAACGCCTGGAAACTGCCGCTCTCGAAGGTCACTTCCAGACCATCGATCACAATGGTCTCGGGCAGCTGACCGGCCAGCGAGGCATTGCGGATGATGCTGCCGTCCGACACCCGCTCGATCACATAGGTGTAGTCATCCGGCCCCGGGAAGGTAAGCCGATAATCGCTGGCAACGAGGCTCTGCACATCATCGATCTGTACGCTGATCACCCGGTCATCCGGCGCTGTATTGGTTTCCGCGCCGTTGACGCGAAAATTCGCCAGCGACGGATCGTTGATATCGGTAAACAGGTCTTCACCGAAGTTGCCGTTCAGATCCAGGCCGTCGCGCTGCAGGGTATTGAACGACTGCATGAACCCCAGTGCCATCAGGCCGATCTGATTCAGGGTCGGGTCCAGCACCGAGTCGCGGTACCGGATCAGCCCGCCCAGCGTGCCGCCGCTGAGTTCCTCGGTCAGCTTGCGGCTGCCGCCGTTGTTATCGAGAAACACCTCGGTACGACCGGGGTTGAGGCTGTCGTCACGCACCTGAAGTTCACTGAAGTCACCACCGATCACCAGCGGCTGACCTTTGCCG
>CAYWUD010000192.1:0-4918 GCA_964461355.1 uncultured Pseudomonadales bacterium
GGCAGGCCTGCTGCGTGACCGCCGTGCGCGGCTGTACCTTCGCAGTGCGGCTGAAGACAGCCTTGCCTACCGTTTCTGATGCGCATTACCCGCTCTGGCTGCGGCGATTGCGGGTAGACGCTCTACGCTTTCGGGGTACAATCGCCGCTTTTGTTTTCGGCGCAGGTACTCGTGCATGGCAGACTCTAAAACCACAGGACGGATCGGCATTGTCTCCTTGGGTTGCCCCAAGGCGCTGGTGGACTCCGAACGCATTCTCACCCAGCTGCGTACCGAAGGTTACGAGCTGGTTCCAAGCTACGAGGATGCCGATCTGGTCGTGGTCAATACCTGCGGCTTTATCGATGCGGCCAAGGCCGAATCGATCGAGGCCATTCAGGAAGCGCTGGCCGAAAACGGCAAGGTTATCGTCACCGGCTGCATGGGCGGTGACAAGAACTCCATGGGCGATATTCCCAAGGGCGTACTGGCGGTGACCGGCCCGGCACAGTACGAGGAAGTGGTCGCAGCCGTGCATCAGTACGTGCCGCTGTCCAAGGAGCACGACCCCTTCACCGATCTCGTGCCGCCCCAGGGAGTCAAGCTGACGCCGCGCCACTACGCCTACCTGAAAATTTCCGAAGGCTGCAACCACAGCTGTACCTTCTGCATCATCCCGGATCTTCGCGGTGATCTGGTGTCACGACCGATCGGCGATGTCCTCGACGAAGCTAAGCGCCTGGTCGACGCCGGCGTAAAAGAAATTCTGGTCATCAGTCAGGACACCAGCGCCTACGGTCTGGACACCCAGTACCGCACCGGCTTCTGGCAGGGCCGCCCGGTCAAGACCCGCATGCAGGAGCTATGTGAAGCACTCACTGAAATGGGCGTCTGGGTGCGTCTTCATTACGTCTACCCCTACCCGAGTGTCGACAAGGTGATTCCGCTGATGGCGGCAGGCAAGCTCCTGCCCTATCTGGACATCCCCTTCCAGCACGCCAGCCCGCGCATCCTGAAACTGATGAAGCGCCCGGCCCACACTGAAAACACCCTGGAACGCATCCGCACCTGGCGCGCCATCTGCCCGGATCTGGTCATTCGCAGCACCTTTATTGTCGGCTTCCCGGGCGAAACCGAAGAAGACTTCCAGACGCTGCTCGAGTTCCTCGAAGAAGCGCAGCTCGATCGCGTGGGCTGCTTCAAATACTCCCCGGTAGAAGGCGCCAAGGCCAACGAGCTGCCCGATCCGGTTCCCGAAGAGGTCAAGCAGGAGCGCTGGGAGCGCTTTATGGCTGCTCAGCAGGAGATCAGCGCCGCACGCCTGGCCCGACACGTGGGTCGCACCCTTGAGATCCTGATCGACGATGTGGGTGATGACGGCGCCTGTGGCCGCAGCTTTGCCGATGCCCCCGAGATTGACGGTCAGGTGTTTATTGAAGGCGCTACCGACCTTAACGTCGGCGACAAGGTCCAGGTGATCATCGAGGAAACCGACGCCTACGACATGTGGGGCCGTCTGGCGGACTGAGGAGTATCGATGAGCGAAGCCATCAGCGACAGCTACCGCCAGCGCTTTGGCGGCATCCAGCGTCTGTACGGCCAGAGCGGCAGCAGCCTGATTGCCGGCGCCCATATCGCCGTCATCGGGCTCGGCGGCGTCGGCACCTGGGCCGCCGAGGCTCTGGCGCGTTCGGGGGTGGGCGCCCTGACACTGATCGATCTGGATGATATCTGCGTCACCAACATCAATCGCCAGCTGCACGCCCTGAGCGAAAGCGTCGGCCAGTCGAAGATCGCGGTGATGAAAGCCCGTATTCTGGCGATCAATCCCGAATGCCGGGTCACCCTGATCGATGATTTTATCGACAGCGACAACTGCCGCGACTACCTCAGCGACGATCTCGACGGTGTGATCGATGCCATCGACAACGTGCGCGCCAAAGCCGCAATGATCTACCACTGCAAACGCAACAAGCTGCCGATTGTTGTCTGCGGCGGAGCCGGCGGCCAGCTGGATCCGACCCAGATCAGCAGTACCGATCTCAGCCGCACCCAGAACGATCCGTTGCTGGCCAAGGTGCGCAATCTGCTGCGCCGCGAATACAACTTCAGCCGCAACCCCAAACGCCGCTTCAGTATCGAGGCGGTCTACTCGACCGAACAGCTGAGCTATCCGCAGCCCGATGGCAGCGTCTGTGGGAACAAAAGCCTGCATGATGGCGAAGTACGGCTTGACTGCAGCGGCGGTTTCGGTGCTGCCACCATGGTGACCGGCACCTTCGGCTTTGTCGCTGCCGCACGCCTGATCAACAAGCTAATCGATAAAAACCGAAAAAAAACGCAATAAGCGATCAGGACTTGCAGCCGAATAAAATAGTTGTTGCGTAGATTTTCATATTGGCGCATTAAGGTTGTAGGCAAAGCCGGATCCATGCTATTTCTGTAGGCCTCATCAGCTATACCGGGGTGGCACAGGCCGCCCTGTCGAGGCAGATCGCATGTTTTTGCACCCGATTCGAGTCGTCCACGTCCTGCTACCGGTGGTCATGTGCCACCCGTGGGGTCTGGACCGTCGTATGCGCTAGAATCAGCGACCGCCCAAACCCCCGGACTTCCGGGGGTTTTTTGTTCCAGCAGTAACAGCACAGCGCGAGTACCAGCACCATGAACGGCGCCCAAACGATCGTAAACATTCTCCGCCAGGCGGGTATTGAGCAGGTCTTCGGTTATCCCGGAGGGGCGATCATGCCCGTCTACGACGCCCTGTATGACGGCGGCCTGGCGCACCAGCTGTGCCGCCACGAACAGGGCGCCGCCATCGCCGCCATCGGTTACGCCCGCGCCAGCGGCAAGACCGGCGTCTGCATCGCCACCTCCGGCCCCGGCGCGACCAACCTGGTCACAGGGCTTGCCGAAGCGATGATGGACTCGGTCCCGCTGGTCGCGATCACCGGCCAGGTGGCCCGTGACGGCATCGGGACCGACGCGTTTCAGGAGATCGATGTACTGGGACTGTCCCTCTCCTGCACCAAACACAGCTGGCAGATCAACGATCCGGCCGAACTGCCCCAGGTGCTGCAGGACGCGCTGGAGATGGCACAGAGCGGCCGGCCCGGCCCGGTGCTGATCGATGTGCCCAAGGATATCCAGCTCGGCGAAATCCCCGCCTACGCCCTGCGTGAGACGGCCACAGAAGTGCTCGCGCCCGGTGCTGACGAACTGAACCAGGCACGCACACTCCTTGCCACGGCCAGACGCCCGATCCTCTATGCGGGCGGCGGCGTCGGTCTGGCCGGTGCCTGCCCGGCGCTGACCGGGTTTCTCGCAACAACCGGGATGCCGTCGGTCGCCACCCTCAAGGGGCTGGGCGCCATTGATCCGCAAAATGCCGGTTATCTCGGTATGCTCGGCATGCACGGAAGCAAGGAAGCCAACCTGGCGGTTCAGGAGTGTGACCTGCTGATCGTCGCCGGCGCCCGCTTCGACGACCGTGTTACCGGCAAGCTGGACTGTTTTGCCCCCGGTGCCCGCATTCTGCATCTGGATATCGACCCGGCAGAGGTCGACAAGCGCCGCACAGCCGACCTGTCCATCCAGGCTGACCTCGCCCAGGTGCTGACCGCCCTGACCACACCGCTGGATATCGCAGAGTGGCAGGCGCGCTGCGCGGCCCTCAAGCAGCAGCATCGCCTCTACTACGGCCAGGCCGGCACACAGATCCATGCGCCGAGCCTGCTGCGTACACTCAGTGATCGCCTGCCGGAAAACGCGGTTGTCGCTGCCGATGTCGGCCAGCACCAGATGTGGGTAGCCCAGCACATGCGCTTCAGCCGCCCGGAAAACCATATCTCCAGTGCCGGACTCGGCACCATGGGCTTCGGTCTGCCGGCCGCGATCGGCGCCCAGTTTGCGCGCCCCGAGGACCCGGTGGTACTGGTCAGCGGTGACGGCTCGATCATGATGAACATTCAGGAACTGGGCACCATCAAGCGCGCCGGACTGCCGCTGAAGATTGTCCTGCTCGACAACCAGCGCCTGGGCATGGTGCGCCAGTGGCAGACCCTGTTTTTCTCGGGGCGTTACAGCGAAACCACCCTGGATGACAACCCGGACTTCGTCACCCTGGCCAGCGCCTTCGGTATTGCCGGTGAACGCATCGAGACCAGCAGTGAAATCGATGCTGCACTTGACCGCCTGCTGTCGGCCAAGGGCGCCTATCTGCTGCATGTCTGCATCCCGGAGGATGCCAACGTCTGGCCTCTGGTGCCGCCGAACGCACCGAACGATCAGATGCTCGAAACGCTTTGACCCATGCCCTGCCCCCAGGCTGGAGGACTTCATGCACCAACATCACCTGCACATCACGGCCACCGACCGCCCGGAACTGCCCGAGCGTGTACTGCGTGTCGTACGCCACCGCGGATTTCGTATCGACGCCCTGAATCTTTGCGCCGAAAACGGCTGTATTGCCCTGGACCTGAAAGTCAGCAGCAGCCGTCCGCTGCACCTTCTGACACGACAGCTGGAAAAACTGCCCGACGTGCGCGAACTGCGCTATCCCGGGCTTTCCCTGGAGGCGCTGCGCGCTTAAACTCGCGCTTTTGCGACCGGGGAGCGCCATGCAAGATCGCTTTTTCGACGGTCTGTCGGCCAAGTTCGAGCGTCAGATTTATGCCGGCGTCAAGGGTCAGCTCAGGCTGGCCCTGCTGCAACGTGATCTTGACCAGGCGATTACCGATCTGAGTGTCAGCTCGCTGCCGTTCAATCTGCTCGATGCCGGCGGCGGTACAGGGCAGTTCTGCGCCCGACTCGCCTGCCGCGGGCAGAGCCGCATCACCTTCTGCGAACCCTCGGCGGAGATGATCGCCCTGGCACGGCGCGCCTTTGTGCGTCAGGCGCCCTACGCCCAGGTGCGTTTTCTGCAGCAGCCGCTGCAGCA
>CAYWUD010000193.1:0-4916 GCA_964461355.1 uncultured Pseudomonadales bacterium
GACGTCTTCTTAGATATTCGCCAAAATTTTCCAACATATGCGTTACCCGTAATACCTGTAATCAATCGCTGCTACGCAATAAAGATCTAGCGATATTCACGTAATGAAGACAAAAGTAGACTACAAACCTATACAATGTAGCCCGACGCACGACCAACCCGACAACAGAAAGCCGGTTGTCGCAGCACTGGAACGCAGGAATCCTGACGCAACAGCATTGAACGCGGAATGACGTTTTTTTAAGCATTTTTCATCAGTAAAACGCGCAATCGCCTGCCTTGAAAGGTATACCCAGTCCAACCCGGCTCTGTTTTGACTCAAAACAACAAGGCCGTGATTTAGACGGCAAAACCGCATCCATTAAGCTGATAGTCTCAATCAAGAGGCATTACAGGTTGCACGCCGGCCTGTCATACACTGCATACAACGGCAAGGGAGTTTTCATGCAATGGCTGCAATGGAGCATTCTGCTCCCGATCATGCTGATCCTGTCGCTGGCGACTCTGTGGATCTGGTTCAAGCTCTGGCAGAACCGGCGCCAACTGGCGCATGAACAGCAGCAGCAGACCACCGATCTGATCGCCAGCGTCAAGATCATTGCCAGCGCCATCCTCAAGGGCCGCCTCGAAGCCGCCGAGGGCTGTCACCGACTGGTGCTTCTGCTCGACCAGCTGTCGGTACACTGGCGCACCATTCCGAGCCTGCGCATCATCGACCGCATCGACCAGCTCGAGCAGCTGCAGGCCGAACCCGATCAGGCCGGCAAGCTGCATGATCTCTGCCGGGATCAGTCCTCGGCACGCCGCCTGCAGGCCTCTGAACTGCAGCGGGCGCTGACGTGGCTGCTCCAGCACAACCAGACCGGCTATGCCCGCATTCTGGCTCAACTGAAACCGCAGCAGTAACGGAGCCGTCACAGATTAACTGCACCCGTGTCGACGCAGAAACCGTCGGACAGATGCGTTTTTAACGGCCCACGACACATCAGACCGGGCCGGTTACCGCAATAAAAAAGCGGCCCCCAAGGGCCGCCGACCGATCACTGTGAAGATCCTGATGCCTACTGCACCACGCGGGTCGTACCACTGCCACTCAACAGCTTGACGTGATCGCCGGGGGCAAAACTCACGCCCGGCTGGACTTCCTGCACCACGGAAACAAATGTGCCGTCCTGAAGCTCGATGGTCAGCTGTACCCCCTGGGTACGCGTCATTGCCTCTTCGGCCTTGGAGCCCAGGTAACCACCGGCCACAGCACCTGCGATCGCGGCAATATCGCTGCCTCGCCCACCACCGATACCGGAGCCTGCGATACCACCGATCGCCCCTCCGGCCAGTGTGCCGACCGGCGTCTTGGTACCTTCGATCTGAACCAGCTGCACATCGATGACGGTCCCCAGACGCACGGTCTGGATCTGACGCACCTCATCACGGGAATAGCTGGTACCGGTCAGCGTCGACTGACAGGCTCCCAGCAGCAGGGATGCGACCACCACGGCTGACGAAGCAAAGATTTTTTTCACGAGAAGATTCTCCCTGAGCTGAACGCGCAATCTTCAGTCTAGCGCGCCTTGGTTTGCCGATAACAGCCTAAACATGCCCCACTGAACTGCGGCTGAATCACTTTGGCATCGGTGAAAACCACGATTGGCTGTTTTTTGACCAGCACTACAATGGTGATCCTGACTGTTCACAGGTGCTCTGTCATGCTCGAAACCCTGCTCCCACTGCCGTCCTTGAGTATCGCCACCCTCGCACTGTTGCTACTGGGCTGTTTCTATCTGCTGGTCGGCGGCTGGCTGCTGCTGGCACCGCGTTTTTTCAAAGCGCCGCACCTGATCGTCGTCAGCGTCGAGCAGCTGCCACTGGCCGAGGCCTTCTGCCCCCAACGCAATCGGCAGCAATGGCAGCGCCTGTTCAGCCTGATCGGCAGCACCAGCCTGATCCTCTGCCTGCTCGCCTGGAGCTGGGCCGCCCTGCTGCTCGGCGCGGCCTGACGCTCAGCTCAGCGCCAGCTGATTGATCACCGGCTGCGCATACATCGCGATCAACTGGTTCTGCTGCGCCGCACTCAGACCTTCCAGGCGCGCCTCGAGCTGCTGCTGGGCCTGACCCAGAGCGCCTTCATCGAGCGGCACCTCAGCCTCGGGCTGCAGACGCTGCAGCGCCGCCCAGTTGCTCGGATAAAGCTGATAGTCAGTCAGAATCTGTGCATCCACCGCTGCCGCCACGGCATGGGCGTCCTCGAACTGCCCCTCGAGCTCATGGCCAAAATGCACCCGTACACGGCCCTTCTCGCCCATGATGCCGCGTACGATACTGGTCAGATCTTCGCCTTCGGCCTTTTCGTAGGCCCCTTCTCGAGCGCGGGCCTCCAGCTCGATCGCCTTCATGCGGTCACAGGGATCGAATTCATAGCTGATCGAGACCGGCACGATGTGCAGCGAAGCGATAAATTCGGCGAAGCTCAAGCCACTGCCGCGCTGGCTGAGTTGCAGCATCTTGATCAGCGCGCTGTCGGTCCGGTCATTGCCGTCCTTCGCGCGCCCCTCGGACTGAGCAATCCAGACCGGCTGACCCGACTGGATACAGTGATTGATATAGGCTGACAGCTGCGTCATCGCCTGCAGTTTTTCGCGCCGACCGCTGACCGAACGCTTGACGATAAAGCTCTTGTTCAGACGCATCAGATCGCTGACAAACGGACGTCCCAGCAGATTGTCACCGATGGCGATCTGCACGGTTTCGCGTCCCTGATGGTGCAGTGCATAGTTCACCAGAGCAGGATCCATGACGATATCGCGGTGGTTGCTCAAAAACAGATAGGCGCGATCACGCGGCAACCGGTCGAGCCCGGAAATTTCGATCGCACCGGACGTCCGCTCGAGCACCTTGCTCAGGTAGGGCTCGACCCGATGTTGCAGATCACTGACACGGCGAATCTGACCGGCCTCACGCGCAAGGCCGCGCGCCACCAGCCAGTGCGCCAGTGCCGGCAGAAAACGCTGCAGGCGCGGCAGACGAAAACGGGCAATGGCGGCAATAAATTCCGGATCACTGACCAGTCGCGCTACGACCGTCGGCACCTCATCATCGTTATAGGGACGAATATCATCAAACTGCTGCATCGAACACGCACCACCAGGCAAGATCGCGGCCCCTGATCGCTTTCGGACAGGGCCTGTCAAAAGAAGGAATTGACCCGGGCGCGAGTATAACGCCGTTCGCCCGCAAGATTCTGTTAACCTGCGTGAAACAATGTTGTGCCTGTGCGTCGCGCCCCTGTTGCCAGCTGCGCCCACGGCCTATACTGGCACCCTTGTGTTCTGCCCCCCGTCTACCCGTCAGGAATTGACCGCTATGCGCACCCTATGGCTTGCCCCCCTCACCCTTGTTGCCGCTCTGCTGCTGCCCGGCGTACAGGCGAGCGAACAGCCCGCTCCGTCGCTGGAACAACTGAAAGTACAGGCCCATGCCGGTGAGGCCAGCGCCCAACGCCAGCTGGCTCTGGCCTATCTCGAGGGACAGGGGGTGAGCAAGGACGCCGGTCGGGCCTACGAACTCTTTGTCGCAGCGGCCCGGCAGCAGGATGCCGAGGCCCAGTTCTATCTGGGGCAGGCATACCTCAAGGGCAAGGGGACCGATCGCAACCTGATCTCGGCCTATATCTGGCTCAGCGCCAGTGCTGGCAAGGACTCTGCGCTACAGGCCGAAGCAATCGCGCAGCGTGATCAGGTCGCCGGCATGCTGACCGACGCACAGCGTGAAAAGGCTAAGCTGCTGGTCGAACAGCTCGAACAGCTGTACCTGCCCTGACCCATATGCCTAACGCCCCTGCGCCCACGTGCGCAGGGCATTGATCTTACCCATCTTATGAGCCATCGCTTTTCCCTGGCCCTGTCCGAGCTTGACCTCGGCTTTCTCGGGCTCGACTCACCGCTTCGCCACAGCCCTCAGTTCAATATTGCCCCCCGTGCCCAGATTCTGCTGATTCGCGCCGACAGTAACGGCCGTCCCGAACTGACGCGCGCCAGTTGGGGACTGGTACCTCCGTGGCTTGAGGATCTTTCCCGGGCCCAGCCTCAGGCCCGAAGCGAGACCCTGCGCCAGAAACCGATGTTTCGTCAGGCCTTCGCCGAGCGGCGCTGCCTGATTCTCTGCGATGGCTACTACACATGGCGCGAACACGCCGGCAGAACGCACAAACAACCCTATCGCGTCTGTCTCAAGGGCGGAGGGCTGTTTGCCTTTGCCGGCCTCTGGGAACGCTACCCGGTCGATGCCACCCTGGCATACGACAGCTGCGCACTGATCACCGTGCCCGCACCGCCCCCGCTTGATGCCCTGAATACGCGCATGCCGCTGATTCTCGAACCGGCCCGGTATCGCTGCTGGCTGGCCCCGACAACGCCGGATACGACAATCGACGCACTGCTGCGTCCGATCGATCCTCGTATTCTGGCGGCCTATCCGGTCAGTCCCCGCGTCAATGATCCCACCTATCAGGGCCCTGACTGCCATCGCCGACAGGGCTGAGCTGTCACCCCGGAGCAGGCCGTCTACTCTTAACTGCAACGGACGACGGGGGAATCTCTCACAATGGAAATCAGCAGCCTGCTCAACGCCATGGTGGCCCAGGGGGCCTCGGATCTTTTTCTGACCGTCGGAGCGCCACCGACGCTCGGGGTCGAGGGCCGATTACAGGCCGTCAGTCAGACGCCACTTGAACCTGCCGTGGCCCACAGTCTGATCTACAGCGTCCTCAACGACGATCAGACCCGTGAATTCGAGGAAACCCTCGAGCTCAACATGGCCCTGCATATTCCCGATCTCGGTCGTTTCCGCATCAACGTCTACCGCCAACGCGGCCAGCCGGCGATGGCAATCCGCTACATCAGCAATACCATTCCCAAGCTC
>CAYWUD010000194.1:0-4911 GCA_964461355.1 uncultured Pseudomonadales bacterium
GAAGATATAAAAACTATATGGATCCCGTGTATACCGATAGCTGTGCAGAGATGTTTATTACCTTTGATGAAGAACACTATTATAATTTAGAGTTTGGTATTCTTGGAGGAAAACTTTGTGGCTGTAAAGAGATACGCTCAAAAAAGGGAATTGATATCCCTCAAGAGATAGCTGATCTTATTTCAATCCAATCCGAGCTGTACCGTGGATGCGAAAAAATTGTTCAGTGCTTCCCTCCTCAAGGAGAACAGTACAGCGAAGAGCATCCTCTTTATAAAGAGGAGCCTGGCCTTCAGTGGGTATTACGGGTAATTATTCCAATAGAGTTTTTTCAGTATCCCAAGCTAGACTCTCTTAAGGGAGTAACAGCACGTGCAAACTTCTACCTCTGTGGTGATGATCTTACAAAACCACACTACCTTGCTTGGGCACCTATCCCAGAGGGAGATGGACCGAATTATCATCAACCTCAATTTTTCAAAGAGCTTAAATTTATATCCTAAAAATTTGGTTGTGTCAGACGCCACAATTGAGATTCCAATAGAGGCCCCTCATTTCGAGGGGTTTTTGCAGCTACAGTAGCCTGAATAAGGTGATGAACAAAGTCAACAGCCTGCTCTACCGACGGACTTAAAGATAGACCTCTTAAAAGAAAACCTGTGAGAACACTGGTAAAAATATCCCCTGTTCCTGGAAGTGAAATATCAATATAAGGAACCGAAGATACAGATACCGGACTATCTCCATCGGCATACACCGTGCAACACTCCCCCTCCCTTCCTTTTAGTGGAACCGAGGTGATTACTACCTTTTTAGGCCCCATACTCTGTAATCGTCGTACCCACCAATCGGGGTTGTCTACAGTCTTAGGAAAAGGCTCCTGTAACAGGATAGATGCTTCTGTCATATTTGGAGTGATAAGATCGGCCTGTGCTACAAGCTTCTCCATGGCAACATGAAAATTGCTACTCATAGGCCCGTACAGTTCACCATGGTCACCCATGACAGGATCAACAACTTTTAATGAATCAGGATACATACTGTGTAATTTTAACACTGAGTCCACCTGTAACTCCGAGGCAAGAAACCCAGAGTATATTGAGGAGAAAGAGAGATTAAGAGTTGCCCAGTGAGCAATAACACTGTTCATATCTTTTGTGAGATCTTTATAGTAATAATCTTGAAACCCATCGGTTTGTGTAGAGAGTAACGCTCCGGGAAGAGCTGATACAGCAACTCCCATAGTTGATAAGGTGGGGATAACTACGCCTAAAGAGGAGCGCCCAAAGGCTGAAATATCATGAACCGCCACAAGCTTTTTTGGAATCGTATAAGAAGTATCCATATTTAGGAGTATACAAAATACCCATATTTTGGTATACATATAAAGTGTATTTTCCTTAAAATACCTTTAAAAGGAGTAATTATGTTTGGATATAGAAATGATGCAAAAAAAGTAAAGGATATGCCTGCTTTTAATCGTTTTCTACCCTACCTTATGCCAAAGCGTGTTGACTCTTTAGTCTACTTTAATATGGAAGTAGATATGACAAAAGCCATGGAGTATGTGCGCACCCGTAAGCGGTTAGATGACAAACATCAAATTCGTGCTTTTAATATTATTTTAGGTGCTATGGTACGAACCACTGCTCTATTTCCTCGGGTAAACCGATTTATCAATAATAGAGTGTGTTATCAACGAAATGAGATCTCCTTTAATTTTATTGTAAAAACCGATATGAGCATTGAGGCAACAGAACGAAATGCTCTTGTAAACTTTGAAGAAACCGATACCATTAATGAGATGGCACAGAGGATAAACATCTCTATAGAGGAGATAAAAAATGCTGATGTGTCAAAGGATGAGGCAGCAATTCGAATACTACTGCATTTCCCCAAAACCATTATAAAGATGTTTGTTGGCTGTATTAGAATCCTTGATAGATGGGGGGTGTATCCCAAGGGGTTTAGAGATACCGATGGACTCCACGTAACCGCATTTGTTGCAAATGTGGGGAGTATTAATATTGAAAATCCCCCAAGTCACCACTTATATAACTTTGGGACAACCTCTATGTTTGTTACCTTAGGAAAAATTAAGCGAAAGCGAATTTCTCAGCCCGATGGCACAGTAAAGACCACCGAGTCTATGGATATAGGTTTCACCGTAGATGAAAGAGTTGCTGATGGGTTCTATTTTTCTCAGGTATTGCGGTGCATTAAACGACATATTGAGCATCCAGAACTCCTAGAAGAAAAAACTGATCTTTCTCAGCAAACTTTCTAAGTTACACACCATACAATAGAGGCACCAGTAGAGGTACAAGAATAGTAAGCACAAGACCGTGGTACATAGAAGCTGGTGTATGGGTATCACCACAGGAGTGTTCTACAATGGGCAGTGTTACATCCATGCTGGTTGCTCCTGCGGTTGAAATTGCAGCATAAGGAAAACCTAAGGCTCCTAATAAAGGAATTGCAAGTACCGCCAAAAACTCTCGAAAAAGGTTAGATAAAAAAGCTATGGACCCCAAAATAGGATCACCCGCCTCGGTTAAGTATACTCCAGAAAACGAATACCACCCTAACCCTCCACTCACAGCAAGCCCCTCTCGAGTAGATTGGGGAAACACAAGAGAGAGCAAGAATCCACTGGCAAGGGTAAAAATCACTGTTAACAATGGGAGTAGCACAACTTCCACATCTTTTACTGAAGAAACCAGTGATACCCCACCCATAACAAGACCTAACCCAACCAAAAAGAGCATAGTAAATAGGATGAGCGTACTAACATCTTGATTAAAGAGTGTCCAAGAATCCACCCATGTAAACCATGCGGTGAACCGTTGTACCATAAACCCAAAGAGAACTGTACCAATCATTATGCAAGGTTCTTTCAGAAGTGACTTGAGAGAATGAGAAGTTCTCCCTTCTGAGGCTGCCCGCTTCTTCTTTCTTAATACTGATATAAGGATAACACCTCCAGCAGAGAAAGCCACCCCACCTAAGGCGTAGAGAAAAGCGGTAACACCAACCTTAATAAGCTGCTCCTCTATACTTTGAATAAGAGCGGTTTTCACACCCATAAAAAAGAGTAAAAGGTAGAGAACCACCGTAATCCCACGATTAACAAAGGAGTACCATTTCTTTGGTAGTAACCTACTCCACCCAAGGATCATTCCCATAAAGAAAAAGAAGAAAAAGATAGCTAGTGATAAAAATCGTTCCATAAATCGAGCCTATAGAATTATACTTTTTTGCACAAGCAGGCTTTATAATATTTCTGCAAAATACAACAAAACATCTCCTGGTAATCTCTCTTTATAGCCTCTTGAATGTTCCCCCTTTTCCATGGTATCTTTTAATATACTTACTTGGGGAGAGATGATTGAGAGTATTAATACTTGGCTCAGGAGCAAAAAGCCACGCACTGGCATCCTTTGTTGCCCAAAGCCGTCGAATAACCGAGCTCTTTGTGGCCCCTGGAAATGGTGGCACTGATCTGGTTGCAACAAATTTACCAACCCTAGACATCTCCAATAAGCAGGCTGTACTTGATGCCTGTAAAAATCATAATATAGATTTTATAGTTATTGGAAATGATAAGGCCATAGTCAACGGAACATCAGACTTCTTGCTACAAGAGGGTTTTCATATTTTTGGAGCTACTCAAAACTCCATAGCCCTAGAAAACGATAAGGATTTTTTCGTCTCCTTCACAAGCAGGCACGGTATTCCTACACCCCAGATAGAGATTATCAAAACAGAGCAGAACTTAATTGATTATGCAAACAATTTCCAAGAAGAAACTCCTCTTATTCTTAAACCTGCAAGGATTGCCCCTTCAAGGCTAGATCAAGAGGTACACACAAAAGAAGATCTTCTGCAACGAGGGAAACTCCTTTTAACCGATGGCCCCATTAGTATAGAAAATAAAATTGTTGGAGCCCCCATTGCGGTTACTGCCATTATGGATATGAACGGGTATAAGCTTCTCCCTTTTTGCGGAAACTACTCCAGATCTCACTCCGCTGGTCGTGGAGATATTACCAGTGGTATGGGGGCTGTTGCTCCGGTTCCTGTAGAAAATAGAGAGCTCTTAAGTAGAATCCACTCGGAAATTATTGAACCTACTTTTCGCGGAATATATGAAGAGAACCTCCAATATAGAGGAGCCCTCATTTTTAGTCTTATCCTTACGCAACAGGGTCCAGTACTCCTAGATTACCATGTCAAATTAAATGATCCCTCTACCCAGGCAATTGCTCCCCTTATTCAGTCTGATGCAGTGGATATAGCAGAGGCAATTGTTCGAGATAAGATCTCTGATTTTAATGTGCATATCTCTGAAAAAATATGTGTAGCCGTAGTTGTTGCAAGTAAGGGATACCCCCGAGAACTGGATACAAATAAAATTGTAGAGGCCTTTTACCCCTACCCCTATAAAAATTCACGACTCTACTTTGGAGCGGTTAGATTCACAGAAAATGGACAGCTTATTACCAACGGAGGCCGTTGCTTTACCTCAATTGGAATAGGAGATAATTTAGAACAGGCAAATCAAAACGCCTACGAAAGACTAAAATGCATTCACTTTGAAGGCTCTTGGTACAGGGAAGATATTGGTAATGAATTCCTCAAACTCTAGTAAATGCGGGGTTATCGCTATAATAGGCCGACCCTCTGCAGGTAAGTCAACACTCCTTAACACAATATGTGGCTACAAAGTGTCTATTGTTGCATCTTCTCCGCAAACTACAAGAAACTCTATTCGTGGTATTGTAACCCGAGAGAATAAGCAGATTATCTTTATTGATACCCCTGGATACCACCTATCAGAAAAGAAAATAAACCACCACATGACAGATGTTGCCTTATCTCCTTTAGAAGAGGCTGATCTTATTCTCTATG
>CAYWUD010000195.1:0-4890 GCA_964461355.1 uncultured Pseudomonadales bacterium
TAGCCCGGATCGCCCTGCAGCAGATTGCCGACCCAGGTCAGGTACTGACGCCACAGGGGCTGATCGAGTCGGTATTCACGGCGCAGAAATTCAATATGGGCCTGATCCACCCGCTCGCCCTGCGCCTGCAGTTCGGCAATGTGCGATTCGAGATAGTCTCCGGGGGGCAGCTGGATAATGACAAACACCGCCACGCTGATCAGCACCAGCGTCGGGATCATCATCAGCACACGGCGCATCAGGTAGGCCAGCATCAGCGCTTCTCCGGGTCAGCAAAGTAGAAGGTGTCGGGCTGATAGGCGCCAAAGAACGCCGTGGGCTCCCAGCCGTACAGCCCGGCTTCGGGCAGGTTGCGTAAATCGGGATGCGCCACCACCGGCTGCCACACCTCTTTGACGGTACCGATGCTGACCACCTGATCATGATAGAGGGCCAGCAGCTGACGCCAGAGATCGGCCTGGATCGCCGCATCGGGCGCCCGCAGCCACTGCTGGTGAAGATCGAACAGCGTCATGCCAAGCTCGGTATCCGGCGCTTCGCCGCGCTCGCCGCCACTTTGCACATAATGCCCCCACATGGGCCACTGCAGCTGTTCTTCGCGGGTCGGGGCCAGTTCCCAGGGGTTCATTTCTGCCGTAACGAGGGCATTATCAAGGCCGCTCCAGACACTGAAGCAGGCGGCACCGCTGGCAACACGACGGCGAAATACCTCACGCTGGCTGGTCCGGGTAATGAGCCCTACACCCAGTGCCTGCCAGTGATCCTTGATCAGCTCGAGAAGATCGGTTTCTTCACTGCTCTCCCCGGCGCTGTGCACGACCAGTTCCAGCGCCTGGCCGTCATCGGTAAGCCGGAGCCCGCGCGCATCGCGTTCGGTCAGTCCCAGCTCATCCAGCAGCGCATTGGCCAGATCCGGATCATAGCGACTCCAGCCCTGCTCCTGCCGCGCGTCATACAGCGGGCTTTGTGCCACCAGACCGTTGGCGCCAGGCTTGGCCAGCCCAAAGTAGATAACCTGATTGATCTCGCGCCGGTTGATACCGAGCGACAGCGCGCGGCGAAAGGCGCTCGAGCGGATCAGGGTACGCAGGCGTTCATCGGCACAGTTCTGGTTCGGATAGAGGGCTACCTGAGAGCCGGTGATCGCCCGCCAGGGCAGGACTCTATACCCGGCCTGCTCGCGTTCGGCCGTTTTCAGAAAGGCCCAGTGATCCATGCGCAGAAAACGCGCCTGCAGATCGCTCTCGCCCGCAGCCACCTTGGCCGGAATCAGATCGCTTGAGACCAGTTCGACCAGTACCTCATCGATATAGGGCAGCTGGCGTCCGAGCTGGTCGACACGGTGAAAGTAGGGATTGCGCACGAAATGAAAACGTTGTGCCGGGCTCGCCGTGGTATTGATCCAGGGCTGCAGGGTCGGCAGGTCCGGATTGTCGGCCTTGTAGGGATGATCCTTGCGCTGATGCAGGCTGGCCCAGTTGCGCAGTCGCAGCGCTTCAACCTGACGGGCAAGCTCCACCGGATCCGCGTAGCGCTGGTGAAACTGCTTCAGATAATGGGCCGGCGCATAGATATAGGTCGGCCGCGCTGCGGCCAGCTCCAGCAGAAAACGGGGATTGGGCGCTGACCAGCTGTAGCGGATGCGATACGGCCCGAGCACGTCGACCGTCGGCGGCTCGCCATCGACCAGCATCACACTGGGGGGGCCGACCGGATAAAGCGCCTTGTTGTTGGCCATATCCTCCCAGAAATAGCGAAAATCCTCGGTGGTGAACAGCGCCCCATCGGACCAGCGATGCCCGGGGCGAAGCTCGAGCGTAAACACACGCCCGTCGACCACCGAATAATCCTGCAACAGGTCGGGCTTGAGTTCGAGGTTACGGTCATAACCGACCAGACGGGCATAACCGAACACCGTCATCAACCGGATATCCTTGCTCTTGGCCAGCAGCGTACGCAGCTGCCCGCCATAGCGCCCGGGGCTCCGTTCACCGCGCAGTATCAGCACACGCGGAATGGCCGGCAAACGTTCCACCAGAGGCGGCAAGGCACCGGCGCGTACCCGTTCCTTGAACATCGGCACTTCGGCGGTGGTGGGATCGGCCATCAGTACGGCCATCAGAGCCAGAACACTCAGACCGCTCGTGCGGCTACAGCGAAGCCAGGGCATCGGCCGCCTCCTGATCACTGCGCCAGCTCAGCCGCACCCAATGTTCGGGCCCGACCTGAACCAGGTCGCTGGTAAGATGATCGGACAGCGTAAAAGGCGGGGCCCAGTGCGCGGGCTCGCCCAGCCCCCGGGCCACCTGCGCCAGATCAAGCGGCTGGGCCAGATCGGTGGTCGGGATCGACGCCATCAACGATTGCGTATAGGGATGGAGCGGTCGGCGAAACAGTTCGCGGGTCGTGGCAAGCTCGACCAGCTGACCGCGGCACATCACGGCAATACGATCGGCCATATAGTGCACCACTGCGAGGTTATGGCTGACAAAGAGATAAGTCAGATCAAGTTCTTCGCGCAACGTATTGAGAAGATTAAGAATTTGCGCCTGAACTGAAACATCAAGCGCCGATACCGGCTCATCCAGCAGCAGGAGCTCAGGTTCGAGCGCCAGCGCACGGGCAATGCTGATGCGCTGACGCTGGCCGCCGGAAAAGCTGTGCGGATAACGGCTCAGTGCATGCAGCGGCAGGCCGACCATTGCCAGCAACTCCTCGACCCGCTGACGCCTTCGCGTCTCATCGCCCCACTGATGAATCTCCAGCGGCTCGGAAAGAATGGAGCCGATATTCATCCGTGGACTGAGCGCGCTGTAGGGATCCTGAAACACCATCTGCATGCGCTGGCGCAGGGCGACCCATTCGCTGTCGGTACAACGGGTCAGCTCGATGGGTACGCCCTGATCATAAAAGGTCACCGTGCCCTGATCGGGCCTGACCGCCCCCATGATGAGTTTGTTGAGGGTGCTTTTGCCGCAGCCGCTTTCGCCCACCAGACCCAGGCATTCACCGACCCGAAGGCTCAGGCTGAACTGCTTGACCGCCTGTTTCTGCAGACACTGCTGACGCTTCCAGAAATTCTGCGCACGCCCGCGGTAGGTCTTGGACAGACCCTCGAGCACCAGATGGGGTGCACCGCGCTCGCGCCGCACGGTATCACGGCGCCGGTCGACACAGACAGCAAGCTGGCGAATCGGTTCGAGCCGCTCATGCGGCGGTCGGTGAATACAGGGCACTGCACGAAACAGCGCCTGCAGATAACGGTGCTGGGGGTGTCGAAACAGCGGCTCGAGCGGCCCTGACTCCATCACCCGGCCCCGGTACAGCACGACCAGTTCATCGGCCATATTGGCGACCACACCCAGGTCATGGGTGATCAGCAGAATGGCCATGCCCAGTTCGCGCTGCAGCGTTTGCATCAGGCTGAGGATCTGCGCCTGTACGGTCACATCCAGCGCTGTGGTCGGCTCATCGGCAATCAGCAGGGCCGGATGACAGATCATCGCCATGGCGATCATCGCCCGCTGGCGTAACCCACCGGAGAGTTCAAAGGGATACTGCCGATAGGCCATACCTGGATCGCGAAACCCGACCAGTGCCAGCATATCCTCGACCAACGCCCGCCTCCGTTCACGCGGGATGGCCCGATGCAGTACCAGAGCTTCTTCGATCTGCCGGCCGATGCTGTGTAGCGGCGACATCGCCACCATCGGTTCCTGAAAGATCAGTCCCATCGCACCACCGCGCAGAGCACGGTAGGCAGGGCCGCGCGGCGACAGCGCAGTGAGCTCAAGCGTGCGACCGTCACCGGGTTCAAGCAGCATACGCCCGGCCTTGATATGGCCGTTCTCGGGCAAAATGCCCATGATCGCCTGAGCAATGACCGACTTGCCGGATCCGGACTCACCCACCAGAGCGAGTGTCTGCCCACGAGGCACGCGAAAGGATACCCCGCTGACCGCATCGACCGGCCCCTGGGGCGTTGTAAACGAGACCGACAGCTGGTCGACGGTCAGGACCACATCGGCTTCAAGAGCTTCGGCAGGTAGTTGTGCGACGTCGCTGCTCACGGATCGCCTCGGCGCGTAAATGGAGCTCCTACTTAGGATAGGCGCTGAGACGACGGGCAAAGCTGACCGCCGCCGGTTCGGTCAGATCCTCCGGTATATCGTCGACAAAAGTCAACAGACCGCTGCGCGCCAGATACTGCCAGGTACCGATCAGACGCCGATCGGCCAGGCTGTAGAGACGAAACCGAAGTTCCACCCGGTCGCGGCCGGTGTCATACAGATCAAGTGGCAGATCTTCCCATTCGTCCCAGTGGCCGTATTGATCTTCGGCGTACAGAGGCTCCACCAGTACCAGAAAGTCCGCACCCTCGCGCCGTCCTTGAGTGAGCGCTGCGGACAGACCCAGGCGCTCGGCTGACTGCGCGACCTCGGGAAAATAGCTGCGCAGAGCCACAGCCGTCTGCACCACCAGCCAGCCCTCAAGTTCGGGATAGCCGCCGCCGGGGCTCGGGGCCGCCACCAGCAGGCGGCTGTCCGGATACAGAACAAAGTTCGGCCCACGGTTACTGTGCACGTTGTCGATCAGGGCTGCATCACCCAGATAACGTTCGGTTTCCGAAACAATCTCCGAGGGCATGCAGCCGCTCAGAAGAGGCAGCAGCAGCCAGAGCCATGCACGCAGACAGTGATTCATCGACACACACCTTGCAGAACAAACAGGAACAGAAGCAGTACGAGAGATACAAAAAACGGGCCAACGGATCGAAATCAGGATCAGACGACGCAGACAAGCCGGGTTGGGCTAGGCACCTGGGCCTGACAATTTGCCTCGATCTTCAGCATGCAACTTAGTGCGAATCGATCTAGTCAAAACTGGCAG
>CAYWUD010000196.1:0-4872 GCA_964461355.1 uncultured Pseudomonadales bacterium
ATCCGCCCCCAGCCGCCGATCACAAAGTCTTCAAAGAAGCTGCCATCGATCCGGTCACCGCCGCCGCCGGCGATGATGTAATCGTTGCCTTCACCGCCGATGATCTCGTCATCGCCCCCATCCGGGGCATCGGTACTTTCGATCACCAGCTGGGTTCGGTCCCGGGTAATGAGGCCGAAGTCGCCGAGAATGTAATCACCGCCGTCACCGCCATCGATCCGATCATCCCCCGCACCGGCGATGATCAGGTCACGGTCGGCGCCCCCCTCGATCCGGTCGGCTGCACCCTGCAGGAAGCCGGCATTGCTGACCGACATCAGGTTCCCGGTGGTCATGATGCGCAGCTGCTCCAGCGAGCCATCGCGACTCTGCTCGATCACGCCGTGATCGCCCAGAATGATATCGCTGCCCGCACCGCCGCTCAGCGTATCCTGACCCACGGCCAGGGTATCGCCATTGCTGGCATCGCCGGCGCCCGCTGCGGTCACCATGGTCAGCACCTGGTGCGCCTCGGTCAGACGCTGGCTGCTATCGACATTGATACCGCCATCACCATACAGGTGATCATCGCCCTGCTGGCCATCGATCCGGTCATCGCCCGAGCCCCCGGCGAGGTGATCATCGCCCTGGCTGCCGATCAGGGTATCGTTGCCCGCACCACCGTAAACCACCACGCCCACCGTCGCTGCAGAGGCATCGATCAGGTCGTTACCGGCATGGGCAAAGCGGATCGCCTCATCGCTGCTCTGATCGATACCGGCATAGCGCAGGCCATCCTGTGCGGTATCACCGAAGATCACCAGCGGCACGTTGCTGGTGCCGATAACTGCGGCGGCGCCTGCACCGAGTCCGGTACCGATCACGGTGAAGGTATCGCCACCCATCTGATCTCCGATCCACTGGTTGCCCCCGCCGTGCACCACGGTCAGCGGGTTTTCCCGGGTCAGGGTGAACGTGCCGGTTTCCGCCACCAGATCGCTGCGATCGAGGGTCAGTTCGGTTCCATCGGCGGAGATCGCCTTGATAAAGTAGCGGCCATCATTGCCGGCTGAATCACTCAGAATCAGGCTGTCGCCGATACGGTAGCCCTCGTCATACCAGTCGCCGTCGCTATCGAGACGCTTGAGCAGATTGCCATTGATCACCTGCATCGACGTTGTGGTCGACAGCGCCGTGGTATCGATGGTCAGGCTGTCGTTGCCCTCGCCGAGCAGCAGTTCCAGCACATCGATACCGGCGTAGTTGATACCGGCCTTGATCAGCTGATCCGGATCGCTGCCGAGCCCCGCGCGCACGACGTCATCGCTGCCCATGCCCAGTCCGGACAGATTGCTGGTACTGAGCACACCGCTCTGATCGCTGCTGCGGTAATCGTTGTAGACCCTGAGGCTGTCGGTTTCCTCGCTCTCGTTGTACACCCGATCAATGGCGACCGGCTCGACCACGGTTTCGCTCGGCAACATCACCGCCGTTTTCAGCGAACGTACCTGATCGCTGGCGCCCCCTTCGATCATCACCGGCCCGAGCAGCTCGCCGATCGCCTCGGCGCCCGCGGGCATCCCCGCCACGGTTTCGGTCAGATCGCCGGTGACGATAAAGGCATCGCTGCCATAACCGCCGATCAGACGTGTGATCACGCCATCGGCCGTGCTCTGGATATAGAAGGTGTCATGCCCGTCAAGACCATCCACCTCGAGGAACTCCTCGACGCCATCGACGGTAATGGTCAGGCCCGCCCCGAAGATGCCGTTGGCGGTTACCAGGAAGACATCGTCACCTTCGGTACCGATGGCACTGACGGTATCGGAGCCGCCACCACCGTTGATGCTGACCGGCGCATTGACGTTGTATTCGATGTAGTCATCGCCGCTGCCGGCATCGAGATCGAGCTCGTCGGTAGCGATAAAGGCGCGGATCGAGAACTCGTCGTTGCCGCCCTCGCCCTCCATACGCAGCTTCGCCTTGTTGGAGTAGATGGAGAAGTAATCGTTGTCTTCTCCGCCCAACAGCAGACTGTCGGCACTGACACCGTTACTGAGATAGCCCCGGGTCACCAGCGTGGTTTCGATCTCGTCACCCGCAGCCGTTACCGGTGCCTGGCCAAAGACCTGTCCGACCTGGAAGCTGTCCACACCGCTACCGCCGTCGAGCACCATCACGGCACTGTTGTCATCGACAAAGAACTGATCGCTGCCGCCGTTGCCGTTGATGCGCAACCCCCCCGTCAGGGCGCTGTCGAGATTGCCCGTGGCGTTGTAGTGAGCATCGCTGATACTGCTGTCGTAGTTGATCCGTTCAACCCGATCGCCGAAATCGCGGTAGCTGTTGCTGTCGCCCTGCATGCGTGCCACAAAGTGTTCGCGAACCAGGAACAGATCCTCGCTCTCGCGCCCTTCGATGGTCAAACGATCGGTGCCGGCGCTGCCGCTGTCGGTGACATCGATGATGTAGTCGGTGGCCGTACCGTCCAGATCGGTACCGCGGGTCAGAATGCGCAGGCTGTCACTGTCGTCACCACCGTCGATCAGCAGCGTCTCGCTGTCATCACGGCTGTGCAGGGCCACCAGCGTGATCGCATCGTCACCGGTGTTGCCCAGAAGGCGTACATCGCCCCGCAGCAGGGCGAACTCCAGATAGGCATCATCGTTGTCGGCGCCCAGATCCAGCAGAAACGCCTCGGCATCATCGAGGGATACGACAATGGAGCCGAGCAGATCGATATCATCGTTGCCGGCTCCGGCATCGATACTGATGCTCTGGGCCTCAAGGCTGCCCTCTGCCGCCAGATACAGGGTATCGAGCCCCTGCCCCGCCTGAATACCAAGATCACCCGCCAGCACGGTGAGACCGGCGTGAACCTCAAGCCGGTCATCGCCGAGGCCAAGCTCGAGCGCCAGCGCCGTCTGCGCCTGCATATCGGCCTGTACCTCGAGAACATCGGCCTCGGCGCCGGTATCGATCAGCAGCTGATCGGCGGCAAGTGCGGCATTGATCTCGATCCGGTCAGCCCCGGCGCCACTGGCAACCGACAGACTGTCCACGGCACTGGCCAGACCGTTGATCCGTACCGTATCGGCCGCGTCGCTGCCGTACACCCGGAGGTTGCCTGCTTCAAGCACACCGTTGATCTCAAGAATCGCGCCCTGACCATCGGCGTTGCCGTAGTTGCCATGGAGTTCCAGATCTTCGGCCGCCCATACCTGAGCACCGGTGCCGATTTCAAGATCATCCCCGGCGTACAGGTAGATGCTGCCGGCCTCGGCCTGCAGGCTGATGCCGGCACCGATCCGGATATCGTCATCGCTGGCTTCAAGGCCGTCATCGGCATCATCGGTCGCAAGAATGATCAGATCGCCTGCGCTGACGCGGATATTCTTCTCCACCGAAACCGGGCTGTGGGCAATCAGGCTCACCGAGCCCAGCGCCACCATGCCTTCGTCGCTGTCCATCCCGCCGATGGTCAGATGACCGGTATTGGTGATCCAGACGTCACCGCTGCTGGAGCTGCCCTCCATGTAACCCACCAGAGTCTGCAGGCGCCGGGACTCGGCCCCGATATCACCGGCGGCAAAGAGCTTCACCCTGCCGCTGCTGACATTCGAGGCATTGGCATCGCTGTTGCCGTTGAGAATGGCCCCGGCACTGAACAGATAGGCGACATCGTCGCTGCCGGTACCGACCGTATTGAGTGACAGGTCGCCCGTGGTTTCGATCAGGTAGGTGCCGGCATAGCTCGACGAGGTCAGTACCCCGCTGCCGTTGGCCGCACTGTCGAGATCCAGGTCGTTGCCGGAGGCGCCGATGGCCCCGGCCGTCGCGACCAGGCTGATGTTGTTGGCGATCAGATCCGCTTCCGGCAGGCCGGTCAGCGCGGCGCCGGAGGCATCGACAGTATCGAGGATCGAGCCCTGGGCGATCAGATCGATATCGCCGCTGGCACTGATGCGTCCGATATTCATGTCGGCTACCAGTTCCTCAAGGTAGACCGAGCCGGCTCCTGCCGTAACGCTGAGATAGGCATCGCCCTGCAGATCGAGCTCCAGGCGGTCATTGGACTCACCGATCGCCCCGTTACCGGCAATCATCTCCAGCTGGGTAAAGGCACTGATATTGGCAAAACTATGGTTCAGACCATCGACGATGGAGCCGGTGACAGATTCAAGGAAGATACCGCCTGTCTGGGAGTAGAGGGTGCCGACCTCCATATCGCCGGCTGTTTCTACCAGATGGATATCTCCGGTCGCCCGGGCGGTGAGGGTGGTACCGGCTACCACATCCACACGGATGGCGCTGTCCGCCTGACCGATCGCTCCGGTACCGGCCTCCAGCACCACATCGGCGCCAGCAACGTTGATCCCGGATCCATCCAGACCGTTACTGAGACCGGTGGCACTCTTGATGCGCACCACGCCGCTCGACTCGACCGTACCCAGGGCGAGCACCTGCTCGGACCCGAGATAGATCGAGGCATCGGCCACCGCGCCGTGGCTGTTGGCCGTGGCATGGATCACGCCGGCGGTGGCCGTCAGGTCGATATCGTCACGCTGGTCGATCACGATTTTGGTGATCTGCAGCGCCCTTGAGACGGTCACATTGCTGTCACTGCCCGCCTCCAGCTCGGCCGACAGACTCAGGGTCAGCTGCGTATCGGTGACCGATACAATGCTGTAGAACTGCCCCTCATCGGTGTCGTTGACGCTGCTGCCCGAGAGGGCAATGCGCATGCCGGCGACAAAACCGTCGTCGATCCAGCTGCCGGAGCTTCGGCTCAAGGTATCGCCGGCATCGGCGAAGTGGGCAAAGGTCAGGTCCACCTGGTAGTCGGTAGTCGCCAGCGGATAAGGAGTGATGGTGGCCAGCTCGATCGCACGG
>CAYWUD010000197.1:0-4843 GCA_964461355.1 uncultured Pseudomonadales bacterium
CGGATGTGCCGTGGTTGCCGAACAGCAACTCAATGCCCGCTATGGCACACCCGAGGTGCAGGAACGCACAGTCGCTGCAAGCAGTGACTGGGGGCAGCGCTGGCGCCGGGAAATCAAGCCGATCATCGATAACCGCTGTGTGGTCTGTCACGCCTGTTATGACGCACCCTGTCAGCTGAAGCTCTCGGCGCCGGAAGGGATCGACCGCGGCGCCACTACCGAGCGCGTCTACGACGGCACCCGCGTTCTGAGCGCCACCCCGACACGGCTGTTTGTCGACGCTAGCGATACCACCGAGTGGCGCACACGCGGATTCAACCCGGTACTCAACGAACGTGAACCGTCCCCGGAGGCCAATCGCGAAGGCAGCCTTATCTATCAGCTGCTCAAGCTCAAGACGGTGCACCCGTCGATGGATGAACCGCTGCTGAGCGATCGTTTCGACCTGGCGCTGGACCGCGATCAGGTCTGCACCCGCATCGAGGAATTCGAGCAATACCAGAGCGAACATCCCGAGTGGGGCATGCCCTACGGTCTGCCGCCGATTGCCGACGGCGACTTCAGCGCGCTGACCGAATGGCTCGAGGCCGGTGCCCCCATGCCGAAAGCAACCGCTCTGCCCCGCGCCCATCAGCAAGCCGTGGCACGCTGGGAACGTTTTTTCAACCAGCCCGGCAACAAGGCGCGCCTGGCACAGCGCTACCTCTACGAACACCTGTTTCTGGCCCATCTCTATTTTGATCAGCTGCCGCTCGAGCACCCCGAGACGCAGACACCCCTGTTCTTTACCCTGGTGCGCTCGAGCACACCTCCGGGTACGCCGATTGCCGTGATCCCCAGTCGCCGCCCCTACGATGACCCGGGTACCGAGCGCTTCTATTACCGTCTGCAGCCGGTACGCGAAACCATCAGCGTCAAGACCCATATGCCCTATGCACTCAATCCTGCGCGCCAGGCTCGGTGGCAGGCGCTGTTTCTGGACCCCGATTATGCGGTTACGCAGCTGCCGGGCTATGACGTAGCGACTGCGGCCAACCCCTTCGAAGCCTTCAAGGCGATCCCCGTATCCAGCCGCTACCGTTTTTTGCTTGATGAAGCCCAGTTCACCATCATGGGCTTTATCAAGGGACCGGTGTGCCGCGGCCAGATTGCACTGAGCGTGATCAACGATCACTTCTGGGTGTTCTTCCATGAACCGGCGCTGTACG
The DNA here is from genome assembly GCA_964461355.1 of uncultured Pseudomonadales bacterium. Classification (GTDB taxonomy): domain Bacteria; phylum Pseudomonadota; class Gammaproteobacteria; order Pseudomonadales; family CAYWUD01; genus CAYWUD01. The sequence continues at coordinate 1,209 of CAYWUD010000197.1, forward strand.
AAATCGAGGGGGTCGAAACCTTCCTCGCCGATCAGGTACAGCAGCTGCAGCTGCCGGCCGAGAACGAGGATATTCTGCGCCCGATCAAGTACTGGCTGGATTATTCGAGCCGCGAGAAGGCCTACCTGCACGCCAAATACCGCCTGCTCAACAGCCTGACCCAGGAGGGTAACGGCGTCGGTCTAAACGTGGTCTGGAACGGTGAGGGTCATAACGACAATGCCGCCCTCACCGTCACCCGCCACTTCGACAGTGCCACGGTCAACAAGGGACTGCTGGGGCAGGACCCGAAAACCGCCTGGCTGATCGGCTATCCCGAACTCGAACGCATCCACTACCTGCTGGTGGCCGGCTTCGATGTCTACGGCAACCTCGGCCATCAGCTGCTGACGCGCCTGTATATGGATTTTCTGCGCATGGAGAGCGAGTTCAACTTCCTCACCCTGCTGCCACGTGAAGAGCGCATTCCCGAATGGCGCTCCTGGTACCGGGGCGCAGACGGCAATGTGCTCGACTATATGGAGATCAGCTCGCGCTACTTCTACCCGACCAGTGCCATCACCTACGCCCCGCCCGGCGTCCACGAAGCCCCCGGATACAAGGAGCAGCTCTTTGCGCTGCTGCAAAAACGCCTCGCACCGGTGCTCAATACCGACCTGCAGTACGCCAAGGCCTCGGTGCCGCCCGCGCATCAGGCCCTGCTGCGTGCTCTCGAAGCACTGCCCAATGCGGCGGTACAGCAGACCGCGCAGCTGACCCTGCTCAGTATCCAGGACAAGCAGAAAACTTATCTCTACAGCCTGCTGCACCACAATGCCCACAGCAATATCTCAAGCCTGCTCAACGAAGCCTCCAACCGCCGCCCAGAAGAGGATCGCCTCGGCGTGGTAGCAGGGCTCGGCGGCAGCTATCCCGGCGCCTTCTGGCGCATTGACGAGACCCAGATTCCGGACTTTCTGGCGCGCCTGCAGCAGGTCGAGGATGAAGCGGACTATTTTGATTTTGTCTCCCGCTTCGGGGTGCGCCGCACCGATCCCGACTTCTGGTCACATGCCGATGCGATCCATCGGCAGCTGCGCGCCGAAGATCCGGTACAGGCCGGTCTGCTCGATTTCAACCGCCTCGAAAACCGTTAATGGCGGCCGACAATCGACATCCAGCTTACCGATTCTTTACGGTTATTCGGCAGCCGGCGCCTTTGCATCACCGGGGGCATATGGTTATATCTGCGCTGCTTTGCCTGCAGGCCATACACTGACAATCGGCCGCATCCATCCTGCGGCCTCTGCCCCCGGCGCCCTGCCCGTCTTTCTGCCCGTGGCGCGCCCTGATACCGGTATAACTATCATCTCGAGCCATGAGCTCCCCCGGTAGGTGTGCACGCCGATACGTGCCGCAAACGCCTGTAGCGCAGCTTACAAACAACCTGTAGATGGATAACTTTGATGCTTGCACAGAATCTCGCCACGACGGCAACGTTTGTCGTTTATTTGCTGGGTATGCTGGGGATCGGCTACTGGGCATACCTGCGTACCAGCGACTCTACCGATTACTTCCTCGGCGGCCGTTCACTCGGCCCCTGGCCGGCCGCCCTGTCCGCCGGCGCCTCCGACATGAGCGGCTGGCTGCTGCTGGGACTACCGGGCTATGCCTTTGCCTCCGGTATCGAAGCCTTCTGGCTGGCCGGCGGTCTGCTGCTCGGCACCTGGGCCAACTGGCTGATCGTGGCGCCACGCCTGCGCATCTACAGTGTCGAGGCCGATAACGCCCTGACCCTGCCGGAGTTCTTTGCCAACCGTTTTGCCGACAACAGCCGCCTGCTGCAGACCATCAGCGCAGCCTTTATCCTGCTGTTCTTCCTCTTCTACACCAGCTCCGGACTGGTCGCCGGCGGCAAGCTGTTCAATACCGTATTCGGACTCGAATACCACTGGGCGGTCGTGGTCGGCACCCTCTGCGTGGTGCTCTACACCCTGTTCGGGGGCTTTCTGGCGGTTTCCTGGACCGATCTGGTGCAGGGGCTGCTGATGGCGGCCGCGCTGATGATCGTACCGATCGCCGTGATTCAGGCCGATGGCGGCGTCAGTGCCCTGTTCACGGCGCTGGAAGCAAAGAACCCCGAGCTGCTGACCCTCTGGCACAGCAGCAACGGCGCCGATCTTGGCTGGATCAGCATCGTCTCGCTGGTGGCCTGGGGGCTGGGTTATTTCGGCCAGCCGCACATCCTGGCACGCTTCAAGGCGATCCGCTGCCATGAAGATATCCCCGCGGCCCGCCGCATTGCGGTGAGCTGGACCGGCATCTCCATGTTCGGTGCGATCATGGTCGGACTGGCCGGTATCCTGTACGTCGATCAGCACCTCGGCGGGAGCCTGGGCGATGGTGAGGTGATCTTCATGGTCCTGACCAATGCCCTGTTTCATCCGGTGATGGCCGGCATTCTGCTGGCGGCCATTCTGGCGGCGATCATGAGCACCGCCGACTCGCAGCTGCTGGTTTCCTCCTCGGCACTGGCCGAGGATCTGTACAAACGCCTGCTGCGTCCGTCGGCCAGCTCCCGCGAAGTGGTCAATGTCGGCCGTATCGGCGTGCTGGTGATCGCCCTCGCCGCGCTGGGACTGGCAATGAATCCCGACAGCAGTGTGCTGGGGCTGGTCTCCTATGCCTGGGCCGGTTTCGGTGCTGCCTTCGGTCCGACCCTGATTCTGAGCCTGTACTGGCCGCGCATGAACCGCTACGGCGCCATGGCCGGCATTCTGGTCGGTGGTCTGACCGTGGTGATCTACAAGCAGCTTGAAGGCGGGATTTTCGATCTGTATGAGATCGTCCCGGGCATGCTGTTCGCCACACTGGCGATCGTGATCGTGAGTCTGCTGACCCCGGCACCGAGCGAGGCGATCGGCGCGCGCTTTGACCGGGTTCGCCGCGCCCTGCGCTGAGTACACACGGCCAGACACCGGCGGACGTGCCGGTGTCTGGCATCGTACCTGGCCGATTCCGCCGCCATGACGCTCTGCTGCCCCGAGCGGCGCTCTGTTATGATAACGGGCTCGCCTTTTGTCTCTGCGACCGGACATCTCAGTGAAACTGACCACCTATACCGACTTTGGCCTGCGTGCCCTGATCTATCTGGCCTGCCAACCCGGCGATGAGCTGAGCAGCATTTCGGCGGTTGCCAGTGCGCATCAGGTCTCGCGCAATCATATGGTCAAGGTCCTGGCCCAGCTGGCCCAACTGGGTCTGGTCCGCAGTATTCGCGGCAAGAACGGCGGTATTCGCCTCGCCCAGGCGCCGGAGGCGATCAATATCGGCCAGGTCGTGCGCGCTCTCGAGCAGAACCTCAAGGGCATCGACTGTGCCAGCCCCGGTTGTCGCCTGGTCGGTGCCTGTGCCCTGCAGGGCATGCTGCACGAAGCGATGGAGGCCTTTCTCCATACCCTCGAGGCCTACACCCTGGCCGATCTGCTCGGTGATGAGACAACGCGCCAGACACTCTGCAGTCTGCTCCGTTCTCCCGACCGGGAGCCCGCCGCCTGAGCGCGCCTGCGCTCTGTTTTTAGTCCGCTCTACCCACAGCAACAAGGAACGCCCGAATGTCCTTCCCCCCCTGTCCCAAATGCAATTCCGAATACGTC
>CAYWUD010000198.1:0-4841 GCA_964461355.1 uncultured Pseudomonadales bacterium
CACAGTCTGATCTACAGCGTCCTCAACGACGATCAGACCCGTGAATTCGAAGAAACGCTTGAGCTCAACATGGCCCTGCATGTTCCCGATCTCGGTCGTTTCCGCATCAACGTCTACCGCCAGCGCGGCCAGCCGGCGATGGCAATCCGCTACATCAGCAATACCATTCCCAAGCTCGAAGAGCTTGGACTTCCCGAAATCCTGCGCACCCTGGCGATGGAAAAACGCGGTCTGGTACTGGTCGTCGGTGCCACCGGCACCGGCAAGTCGACCACGCTGGCCTCGATGATCGACCTGCGCGCCCACACTCAGGACGGTCATATCCTGACCATCGAGGATCCGGTTGAGTTCTTGCACAAGCACAGCCGCTCGCTGATCGATCAGCGGGAGGTCGGGCTCGATACTCTCTCCTACGCCAACGCCCTCAAAAACGCCCTGCGCGAAACACCCGATACCATCATGATCGGCGAAATTCGCGACATCGACACCATGCGCCACGCGCTCAACTATGCCGAAACCGGCCACCTGTGTCTGTCGACACTGCACGCCAGCAACGCCTATCAGACCCTGGAGCGGGTCCTGGCGTTTTATCCGGACATTGCCCGCAAACAGGTGCTGATGGATCTGTCACAGCACCTTAGAGCCATTATCTCCCAACGCCTGACCATCGGCCTGGACGGCAAGCGCGTTGCAGCGGTCGAGATCATGATCAACACCCCCTTTATCAGCGAGCTGATCAGCCAGGGCAAGATCGACGAGATCCATGGCGCCATGGCGCAAAGCAGCAACCATGGCTGCCAGACCTTCGACGAGGCACTGTACAAGCTCTGGGAAGACGGGCGCATCAGTCAGGCCGAAGCCCTGCACCATGCCGATTCGCGCAACAACATGGCACTGCGCTTTCGCCTCGATCAGAATCTCGCCACGACGCCCATCCACAAGGAAGTGCACTTTCGCCGCGATGCCCCCTTCGCCCTGTACCACAGTTTTCACGTGGTTTCGCAGCATTTCGAGGATCCCAAACAGAAAACCCTGGCCGGCCTCCTCGGCAATGCGCTGCGCGAAGCAATGACGGCCCGAGGATTTCGCGAAAACAGCGACAGTCCCGATCTCGAACTGATGTTTGACTTCGACTTCAAGCAGATAGAAGACTTCAGGGTCGAGCCGATTGCCGGGGATGATCGCGACAACCCGCTCTCGAGCAGCCACACCGAAGGGAACCTGGTCCTGACCATGCACGACTGTCGCACCGGCAAACCGGTCTGGCGCCTGAATGCACGCACCGAACTCGACCTCAAGGAGATGACCCAGGCGCATATCGACGCCGCCTGCCGCAGCATGATGGAAGACTTCCCGCCGGTGGGCTGATGCCTTAACTGTTCAGCAAAAACCTGTTCCTGAATCAAAAAACGCCCGGATGGGCGTTTTTTGATTCAGTGCCTTCCCAGTCGCCGCTCGTACGGCGGCAGGGAGGCCAGCATGACCTGTCCGTACCTTTTGGTGAGCAGACGCTTGTCGAGCAGACAGATACGGCCACGATCGCTTTCCGTGCGCAGCAGGCGCCCGCAGGCCTGCACCAGCTTGGTCGCAGCATCCGGTACGGCAATCTCCATAAAGGGGTTACGTCCCTGGCGCTCGAGCCACTCGGCCAACGCGGCCTCCACCGGGTCGTCGGGCACGGCAAAGGGCAGTTTGGCGATGATCACCTGCTCGCAATAGGCACCGGGCAGGTCGACGCCTTCGGCCATACTGGCAAGCCCGAAAATGGTACTGCGCGCGCCCTCATCGATTCGCGCCCGATGCCGCGCCAGCAGCTGCTGCTTGCTGTAGTCATCCTGCAGCAGAATCTCGGCGCGCAGGTCGGCCTCAAGACCGTAATACACCTCCTGCATCTGCTTTCTCGAGGCAAACAGCACCAGCGAACCCCGCTCGCGCTGGAGTAAATCGGGCATAAGCTCGATCAGTTCTTGGGTATGCTCCTCTGCCTGCCGCGGCTCACTGCGCAGCGGCGGAATCTCGAGCACCGCCGCCTGATAGTTGAAGGGGCTGGCCACGGTCTGACAGACCGCCTCGGCCGGCATTCCCGAGCGCATACGAAAACGCTCGAAGCGCCCCAGAGCGGTCAGGGTTGCCGACGTGATCACCACCGCATCGGCCGCATACCAGAGGTGCGCGCGCAGGGTCGGCGAAGCCAGAATCGGCGATGCCGAGACTTCAAGATCAAACTGGCTGTCGGTCTCGATCAGCGACAACCAGCGCGCCATCGGCAGACCATCTTCAGCATCGGCTTCGGCATAACTGCGCCACAGAGCCTCGGTGGCCTGAGTCCGAGCCAACATCAGTCCAAGCTGCGGATACAACGCTTCGGCATCCCAGGTAGCAATGCCCGGACGTTCGCCATCCATCGCTTCGGTCAGCTCGTCACAGATCTTTTCCAGCAGCTGCGCCACCCGGGAAAAACCGGCAGCCTGATGTTTGGCCTGGGTCTGCAGGCTTTCGGGAATTCGGCCATCGACAAAGCGGTAGACCGGGCGCTGACGTGCATTCTGTTCACCTGCCAGGGCAAAGTCCGCCAGCTGCTCGAGTGCACTGAAAACCAGTATCTGCTCCTGCGCCAGTTCACCGAGTACCGGGATCAGCTGCTCGACATAACGGGGCAGCTCGCCCGGCCACTGGTGCTGCCCGAGCACCTTGGTCAGACTCTTGGCCGACTGATCCAGCCAGCCGGCACTGCCCTTGAGGCGGGTAAAATGGGAAAAATGCCCGATCGCCTTGTCCGGCAGATGATGGCCCTCGTCAAAGACATAGATGCAGTCTTTGGGCGGCGGCAGAATCGCCCCGCCACCGAGCGCCAGGTCCGCCAGCACCAGATCATGATTGGCCACCACCACGTCACTCTTGCCCAGCCCTTCACGGGCCTTGAAGAAGGCACAGTTGTTGACGTTGGAGCAGCGACGCCCGGTGCACTGGCCCTGATCGGTGGTCACCCGGCGCCACTCATCGTCACTCAGCGCATCGGCCCAGTTATCCCGATCGCCATCCCAGCGGTTGCTGGCCAGCTGCTCGAGCATGCGCCGATAGAGCTGCTGCTGGTCGGCCGGCAAGGCACTGGCCGCCTGAGCAAAAAGGTCCAGACTGGCCAGCTGCGTACTGTCCCCCTGCAGCAGCTGATCCAGTTTCGACAGGCAGAGATAGCGCCCCCGCCCCTTGGCCAGCGTGAAATTGAACGAAAGGCCGCTATGACGACGGATGTCGGGCAGATCCTTGTGCACGATCTGCTCCTGCAATGCGACGGTAGCGGTACTGATGACCAGTGTTTTCTCCGCCGCCTGCGCAATCGGGATCGCAGCCAGCGCATAGGCGATCGTCTTGCCGGTACCGGTGCCGGCTTCCACGGCCACGATCGCCGGGTCCGAGGTACGCACGCCATCGTCATCGCGGTGAATCGCCCCCAGCGTGCGGGCGATCGCTGCAATCATCAGCTTCTGTCCCTGACGTGCACGATGGCCCTTGTTGCTCAGGAGTGTCGAATAGGCCCCCTGAATCTGCTTTTTCAGCGCCTCACTGAGCATCCGCTGCGTCCTGAGGCGCCTCGGCCCGAGGCATCAGCGTGGCCAGATGAAAAATACCGAACAGCAGCACACCCAGCGCATCACGCAGTTTATTACGGCTGTAACAGGCCAGCGCACGGCGCCAGATCAGAAGCTGGGCGCCATGCAACAGAAACAGCACACCACCACCGAGCAGCAACAGGCGCGCTGCGGTGGCCGGCAGCAGGCCAAGAGCGGCAACGGCAACCGCCAACCAGAAACCAAGGGCCAGCATGCGGCCTACATATTGTGCTACGTTCATCGCGCCATACTCGAACAATGGGTCAGGGGCGCTATGGTAGACTGCGCGCCTCCATTCGCAAACCGCCATGAGGGCACTCCGATGTCCACCTCCCTCTGCCCCTGCGGCAGCAATCGAGCCTATGCCGACTGCTGTGAGCCCCTGCACCGACACACGCAGGTCGCCAGCAGCGCCGAACAGCTGATGCGCTCGCGCTACAGCGCCTACGCACTGGGCCTTGTAGACTATATCGTCGCCACCACCCTGCCGGCCCAACAGCCCGTGCTCGACCGTGAAGGCATCGCTGCATGGGCATCGAGCTGTACATTCACCGGACTTGAAATCCTGGATACCCGGGCCGGACAACCGGGCGATCTTGAGGGCCAGGTCGAATTTGTCGCGTATTTTCGGCTGCATAACGTAAACGATGTGCAAAAACATCAGGAACGATCGAGCTTTCGGTTTCGCCATCAGCGCTGGTTCTTCGTCGACCCGACCGTCGGCAAGCCCCCGGAACGCAACGCCCCCTGCCCCTGCGGGCGCGGACCAAAATACAAAAAGTGCTGCGCCTGACAAAAAACGGACGTTTTCTCAAAGTGATCGCGTCCGGTTTTTTACGCTAGTGGCGCTGTGCTAAATTCCCGTCCGCCAACAGATTCTGCCGGATCGAACCTCCGCATCCGGCCCGCTGCACCGCTTCCAGGCGCAGCCTCTTCTTCGATCGGATCATGCATCCGGCTGCCCGCACGCTGAATCACGCCTATGCCTCGGCTATAGTGTTAGACGACATTCATGGAGCGCAAGCGCCGGACCTTTACCAACAAGACAAACAAACAAAGGGAACATTATGCGATTTCTGAAAACCTGTACGTTCGGTCTGATCGGGGCCGGTCTGACGCTTGGGCTGATGGCGGCACAACCGGCACAGGCCGCCGAGCAGCAGTTTATTACCATCGGGACCGGCGGCGTGACCGGTGTCTACTATCCGACTGGCGGGGCGATCTGCCGTC
>CAYWUD010000199.1:0-4756 GCA_964461355.1 uncultured Pseudomonadales bacterium
GTCAGATAGCTGACCATATCCTGCTTGCTCCAGCCCTTTTTCTGCAGACCTTCGGGGGTGATGTCTGGAGCCAGGAAGCCGGCAATCTCAAAACCGCTAAAGCGCTCGTCGTTGTCAACGGCACCGGCCAGGTTACGCGGTGTATGGCATTCGCCACAGTGACCGAGACCCTCGACCAGATAACCGCCGCGGTTCCACTGGTCGCCTTTTGCCGGGTTGTCCTGCCACAGGCTGTCATCGTGATACATCAGTTTCCAACCCAGCAGGCTGGTGCGGACGTTGAACGGGAAGGGCAGCTCGTTTTCCTTATTCGCCTGATTGACCGGCTTGAGGCTGAACAGGTAGGCCTTGATGGCCAGCAGGTCTTCATCGCTCACCTTGGCGTAGGAGGTGTAGGGCATCGCCGGGTACAGCTGGCCAGTGTGGGGCGAAACACCGTCGCGCATGGCCGCGATAAAATCTTCGTCGCTGTAGTCGCCGATACCGAACTCCTTGTCCGGTGTGATATTGGTCGAATACAGCGTGCCGAACGGGGTGGCCATCGGGAAGCCACCGGCATAGCGGGCACCGTCCTTGGTGGTATGGCAGGCCACACAGTCACCGGCTTCGGCCAGATAGCGGCCCCGTTCGACCAGTTCGTCGTCGCTCCCGGCCGCGAGGCCGGGTGCAACGTAGGTGATGGCACTGGCCAGCAGAATAGATTGCAGCTTGTTCACGTGCGCTCCTTAGGCAATCAGGCCGGGGGTGTTCATGACAACCTTGCGGATGGCGCGGTAGTAGCGCACATAACCGGTACACCGGCAGATGTGCTCACCGACCGCGTCCTTGATGCGCTCATCAAGCTCCGCTTCCTTTACCGGATGACGTTTGAGGTCATCGATCAGGGCCGAAGCACCGTTCAGGAAACCGGACGTGCAGTACCCGCACTGGAATGCGAATTCATCCAGGAAGGCTTCCTGTAGAGCGGTCAGCTGCTCGGCATCGGCGTGACCTTCGATGGTCATGATCTGTTTGCCCTCGAAGTAGCTGATCGGGGTCACACAGGAGCGCACCGGTTTCAGGCTGCCGTCGGCAAGCACTTCAAGTACGGTGCAGGCGCGGCAGCTGCCGACACCACAGCCGTATTTGGTGCCGGTCAGGCCTACAACCTCATGCAGGAAGGCTACGGTCGGCATATGCTCCGGTACGTCATCGGCACTGAAGGGCTGGCCGTTGATGGTCAAAGAGATGGATCGGCGCTTCATTACTTGATTACCTCAACAATCTGGTCGGCACGGATCGGCAGTGCATCGAAGCGATGGCCGGTAGCATGGTAGACGGCGTTGATGATCGCCGGGATCACGGGAATCATGACCACTTCAGCCATCCCCTTGGCCGGATCGAGTTCGGTCAGCGGCGGCAGAATCTCCAGTTTCGGATACAGCGGCACATCGGGCGCGCGCGGTACCTGATAACGGTTCAGGTTCCAGCCACCGGCACCGGCGCCACCTTCACCAAGCGGCAGGTATTCGCTCAGTGCGTGGCCAATGCCCATCACCACGGCGCCTTCGGTCTGGCCTTCGACGATTTCGGACACCAGTACCTTGCCGCATTCGAGATAGGTGGAGGTGTCCACCACGCTGACCTTGCCGTCGGCACGGCTGATTTCAATCGCGGCGATGGTGACGCAGGGCGAGAACAGCGCTTCGCCGACACGGAAGTTGGCCACCGGCGGTGCCTTCAGGCTCAGGCGGTCGAGCAGGGTCCAGGGCGCATCGTCCGGACGGCTCTGGCCCTGACCGTACTGTACGGCCAGTGCATCGAGGTCGTAGTCGGCGATCGCGTCACCAAACTGGAAGCGGCTCTGGGTCCAGGAGACGCGGAAGTAGCTGTGGGTCATGGCGCTGACAATCATGCCGCGCTCATGGGCCAGCTTGGCCAGCAGGGCCAGCGGCAGGGGCTCAAGGCCCTGGCAGGTCAGCTTGCCGTCAACCCAGCGGGCATCGGTGATGCTCGGATTGACCATCGCCGACTGACCGCCCAGCGGTCCGGTACTCCACAGTTCCAGTGCCAGCGGCCAGAGGGTCTGTTCAAACAGTACACGGCTGGCTTCGCGCACCACGTGGCTCATCAGGAAGGCGCCGGTACTGGCGCTGGAACCGGAGTTGACCAGCGGCGTCCAGCGCGGGTCCTTGGCCAGCTGATCCTGTTTCTCCTGGCTGACAAATTCCGGCTGTTCCTTGAGGCCGAGGATATTGAAGTAGCTGGTTTCGCCCATGTCGATCTGGTCGGCATGCATGCCGGTCCAGCGTGCCGGCACGAGCGCCAGCATGGTGGCCGAGCCGTTACCCATGTCGATACCGTTGACCTTCAGCGACAGCTGGCCGTTCGGCGCCAGGGCCAGACTGGCGAGATGCGCATCGTGCTTGATGGCGAAGTTCTTCATCACCACGCCGACACCCACGCCGTACAGTTTCTGGTTGTCGGAGCGTTTTTTCTGATCCGCTGCGCGGTTAACCCAGAGCGGGTCGCGCTTGGCTTTCTCGACCAGTTCGTGGGTACGCATGGCGCCATAGGGGACCGCGCCGGAGTTCTGGTGCCAGCCGGTACGCAGCAGGTTCTTGAGGCTGAGATCCATATGATCCATGCCCAGATCATTGGCAACCTCGTCAACCAGTGATTCGAGGCCTGCCATCGACTGCACGGTACCAAAGCCACGCATGGAACCTGCCACCGGGTCGATGGTGTGCAGGTTACGTGACTGCAGATCGGTCATCGGGACGTAGTACGGCCCGGTACTCATGGAGGCACCGACGAGGTCAACCACCCAGCTGAAGTTGTTCTTGCCGCCGCCGTAGTAGGTCAGATCGGTCTTCAGGGCCTGGAACAGGCCGGTCTTGGCATCGACCGCGAGCTCGTACTTGATCTTTGCCGCGTGACGCTTGATGCCGTGCTGGAACTGCTGGAAACGGTCAAAGTGCATGCGCACCGGACGGCCATCGGCATACAGACCGGCGAGAATCTGGAACATGGAAAACACACTGTGGTCACGGCCGCCAAAACCGCCGCCAGGGTAGCAGGCCTTGACCTCCAGCTCGTGCAGCGGGAAGGCACAGTTCGGATCGTGGAACATCTCGGAGGCATAGTTCATGTCGCCGCCACCGGACTGGGTACTGATCACGAACTCAAGGCGTTGCTTGTCCTTGTCGTACCAGGCCAGACCGCCTTCGGGTTCCATGAACATGCAGTCCACGCTCTGGGAGAAGAACTCCTTGGTATAGAGTTTCCAGTCGCTGTTCTCGGCAATGGTCTTGTCGATCTGTTCGCCCCACCAGGTGGCGCGCGCATTGCTGTCGCCATTCTGATCGGCCGGCTTCCACGGGGGAAAGATGACGCCATCCTTGACCTGCGAGAACTTGTCTTCATCCAGGGGGCCGCCTTCACCCTCGACACGCACGATGCGGTGCTGGCTGTAGGGATCGTATTCGATCTCGCCGGTGACCTTGCCGTAGGTCACGATTTCGGGGCGCGGACCGAGAATTTCGTAGGCTTCGTAGAAGCTGAAGGGGTCCTTGAACAGTGCGATCGCAACGATCTGACCCGCGTAGTCGGGCGTCTCACCGATGCGCGCAAACAGGTTGGGATGGTAGTAGTGAGGCACGCTCAGGTGATCACGATCAAAGTCTGCCGAGGTGATGACCTTGTAGGGACGCAGGTGTTCGGGCAGCTGGCTGAAGTCGACGCCGGTAACGATACGGTCGGCCTTCAGGGTGTGTACGCTGTAGCCGACGACTTCGGTGTCCGGCCAGCCGGGTACATCACGGGAACGAAAATCGCGGCCATACAGCTTGCGGCCGGTTACCTTGGCCTGGCCTTCGATACGCCAGCGTGCCTTGCCCGGGCCCTTGCTCCAGCGGCCCGGTTGCTGGGGCTGCAGGTCAAAATCGGTGGCTTTGGGTGTATGCAGGCTGCCTGCCCAGGCGGAAAAAGGCGTCACCACCAGGGACAACCCGGCCGCTCCGCCCTTGAGAAACTGGCGACGACTGAGTTTGGGTGAATCTGACATTTGGTTCTCGACTCCCAGTACCGGGCCATCACTTCTGGACTGGCCCCAACTTGTTGGATGGAGGTACCGATCTCTGTTGTTGTAGTGCAGCAACAGCCGGCGTCATCGGTCTCGACGCGACTAGAACGGCCTTGCGCTCCGGACCCCCCGTCCGGTTAATGCGTGATAGGCGTGATGCCTATTTCAGAGCAATTCTCCGGCAAGCATGCCTAGGGGGTCAAGGATAACCTGATACAGGTCAAGATATGTTTTATCTAGGGGGAGTTTAGTCCGTGCCAGAGCGCCTGAACGGCATTCTGGTGTCAAATAATTTCAGGTGGAGCAACCCTCTAAAAAGGGTGTTTAGCTGCTTATTTAGACGCTGATCGGCAGTAGGGTACAAAAGATTTGTTGTGTGCCTAGAATTTTTGTTCGTATTTTTTTCTAGGCTTTATTGCCGTTTTTTCTAATAGTTCTGGTGCCAAGTGTGCGTGCCGGGGTTCTGCAAGACGCGGTGCCAAGGCCAGGGCAGGCCCTGCGCGCCGTTAAAGAAGATCGGAGAAGGGCAGAATCTGCACGGTTTCACCGATTTCTATTGTTTGCTGGGTGCTGTCGAGCCGGATCAGACAGTTGCCCTGTACCATGGAGCTGAGAATCCCCGAGCCCTGGGCGCCGGTGGTGCGCACCTGGAGGCTCCCCTGGTGATCAAGGCTGAACTGACCACGCAGATAA
>CAYWUD010000200.1:0-4725 GCA_964461355.1 uncultured Pseudomonadales bacterium
AGTAATAAGTGAGTCTTGAGCCTGCGCGGGCTGGTTGCCGAAGCTGACCAGTCGGCTCACGCCCAGGGTGGAGCGAATCGGGCTCCAGCTTTTGGCTGATTGGTCGTGGTTGAGTTGAATAAACAGGTAGCGTGGGAATAGAGGTTCAAGTTCCTCGATGACCTTATCACGCTGCAGTTTTTCTACGTGAATGGTGGGCAAAAAGCAGGTGTATCCTTGCTGCTGTAGATTGTACAGCGCGCGCTGCTCCTGGCGCGGTTTTGTGTGGATCAGATACCAATGCATACGGTCTCCGGTGCGCGATCCTGCGCTCTGAACAAAAAAACCGCTAAGACAGGTTTGCTAGCGGTTTTTTTGACTTTGCCGAATCATATCGGCCTTGCATTTGGTGGAGGTGCGGGGATTTGAACCCCGGTCCAGAACCCTTCCAACTAAATCTCTACACGCTTAGGCACATCTATTGGGTTAACTCTTCGCAGCCCGATGGCCAGGACGCTTAGAGCGAGTCCGGTAAGTTTTAACTGCTTGGCCCCGAACGTGCCTTACAGCGATCCAGTCTGAGTTTGACAGTCTGAACAAGCCGGCGAATGGCAACCGAGCTAGAGACCGCCGGCGGGCTTAAGCCGCCAGAGCGTAGTTTTCGTCGTTTGCGACTATAACTTTGCAGCACTTTATTTACGAGTTCATGCTGCCAACTCGGCGTGCAACCTAATCTTCCGTTGCCCTGTCGAATCCAGATCACCCCCACGGGATCCCATCTGGGTTTATCTGGTAGCGGCCATTCTAAAGCGCCTGAACGGCCTTGCCAACCTGATTCTTCGAGTTTGTCTGTGCAGAAAAGTTCCCGGCTTCATGCCGGTTTGCTGAACAGGCGCTGTTTTTCGCGGTTCCAGTCGCGTTCCTTTTCGGTCTGACGCTTGTCGTGCAGCTGCTTGCCTTTCACCAGTGCGATTTCACACTTGATCAGCTGTTTCTTCCAGTACAGCTTGAGGGCGACGCAGGTGTAGCCTTTCTGTGCGGTGGCTGCAAACAGCTTGGCCAGCTCGCGCTTGTGCAGCAGCAGCTTGCGATCACGACGCGGATCGGCAATGACATGGGTGCATGCCTGAGGCAGGGGGGTGATGTTGGCGCCAATGAGCCAGGCTTCACCATCCTTGAGCAGAACGTAGCTGTCTACCAGTTGTGCCTTGCCGGCACGCAGGCTTTTGACTTCCCAGCCCGAAAGGGCAAGGCCTGCCTCAAAACTGTCTTCTATATGGTAATCGTGACGCGCCTTTTTATTGGCGACGATCAGCGAGCCTGTGGGTGCGGATTTTTTACCTTTATTAGCCATGGCGCGGATTATAGGTCCATGCGTGATCAAGCGCTATGCTCTTGCTCAAACGCGGTCTTGGAAGTGGATCAGGTTGTGCATGCTGTCTTTCGTCAGCATCGACGGGCCGTTAGAATACGCCTCTTTTGACTCTCCAGCACAGGAATATCGGTATGTCTTTGAACCGCCCCTCTGTCAATGGTGCCTGGGTCGCGCGCTGGACCTTTATTCTGGCCGCCGCCGGATCGGCGATCGGGTTGGGAAATATCTGGAAGTTTCCCTTTATTACCGGTGAGTATGGCGGTGGCGCCTTTGTTCTGGTGTATCTGGCCTGTATCGCAGTGATCGGCGTGCCGCTGATGATGGCCGAGGTAGCTATCGGGCGTCATGGGCGGCGCAGTCCGATTATTGCGATGCGCGATCTGGCGCGAGAGTCCGGTGCGTCGCGGCGCTGGGGACTGGTGGGTGTGTCCTCGGTGCTGGCAGGCTTTCTGATTCTTTCCTTTTATTCCGTGATTGCCGGTTGGGCGTTGGAATATACCTGGCAGATCGGCGCAGGACACTTTGCCGGTACTGATGGTGCAGAGGTCGGGCGTTTTTTTGATGGCTTGCTGGCTGACCCGGGGCGTCTGACTCTGTGGCATAGCCTGTTTATGCTGATTACCGGCCTGGTGATTGCTCGGGGTATCCACAAGGGGCTGGAATCCTGTATCCGCGTGATGATGCCGGCGCTGCTGGTGCTGCTGCTGGCGCTGGTCGGGTATGCCTGGACGATGACCGACCAGTTTGGTGCCGGTCTGGCATTTCTGTTCTCCTTCGATTTTTCCAAACTGACCGCCGATGCCGTGCTTGCGGCCATGGGGCATGCCTTCTTCACCCTGAGTCTTGGTATGGGGGCGATTATGGCCTACGGCGCTTACATGCCGAACCAGTCCTCCATCGGTGGCACCGTCATGACCGTGGCTCTTCTCGATACGTTGATTGCGCTGCTGGCCGGGATGGCGATTTTTCCGATCGTGTTTGCCAATGGGATGGAGCCCAGTGCCGGGCCGGGCTTGCTGTTTGTGTCGCTGCCTGCCGCCTTTGGGGCCATGCCCTTTGGCGCGGTGCTGGGCGCGGCCTTCTTCCTGCTGGTCTCGATTGCGGCGCTGAGTTCATCCATCTCTCTGATGGAGCCGGCGGTGGCCTGGCTGGTCGAGCGTTTTCAAATGAGTCGGGTTGTGGCGACGTTACTGTTTTCGCTGGTGGTCTGGGCGCTCGGCATGATCAGTGTGTTCTCCTTTAACCACTGGTCTGGCGCTGAATACCAGCTGCTGGGTATGAGTCCGTTCGAGCTGCTCGATTTTATGACCTCGAAGGTAATGTTGCCGCTCAACGGTATTCTGATTGCGATCTTTGCCGGCTGGATCATGCGTCGTTCCATCATCATGAACGAACTGTCGATGGCATCGCTGGTGCGCTTTAACCTCTGGCGTGCGTTGTGTCGGATTATTGCCCCGGTCGCGGTGTTTGTGGTCTTTGCGGTCAGTCTGTATGAATTTATCGCCCAGCGCCTTGCGGCCTGATGGGTGTAAGATACGCAGTATGAGTACGCAATTGCACCGTTCTGCGCTGGTGATGCATTCGGCCGCGCAGATGTACCGTTTGGTCAATGATCTGGAAGCTTAACCTGACTTTCTGCCCTGGTGTGAGGGCGCACGCGTCCTGTGCGTTGAGGGTGATGAGCTTGAAGCTGAGCTCGTGATCGCCAAGGGAGGGCTGCGCCAGTCCTTTTCCACGCGCAATCGTCTGGAAGAGGATCGAGCGATTCATATGGCGCTTAAATCCGGTCCTTTTTCTCGTTTGCACGGGGTCTGGCGGTTTGCTCCGTTGGCTGAAAACGCCTGCAAGGTTACCTTTGAACTCGAGTTTGATTTTTCCAGTCGCCTGCTGTCGATGACAGTCGGTCCTGTTTTCAACCATGCGGCCAACACCATGGTCGATGTATTTTGCCAGCGGGCTAAGGAAATTTATGGCTGAACAATCGAATGCTGATCTGCATGTCGAAGTCGCGTACGCCAGGCCTGAGGCGCAGAAGATTATTGCCCTGACGGTGCCGGAGGGGACCAGCCTGTACGAGGTCGCTGTGCGTTCGGGCATTGTCGAGCTGTTTCCGGAGATTGATCTTGAAACGGTGCAGATGGGGGTCTTCGGCAAACTCGAGGCTCAGCCCCGGGAGCGTCCGATCAGAAACGGGGAGCGGGTCGAGATATACCGCCCGCTGATTGCTGATCCCAAAGAAGCGCGCAAGAAGCGTGCGGAAAAGGCGCGTCTTGCGCGGGAGAGCGACAAGGAATAGTGCGGACCCATAAAAAAACGGCGCCCAAGGCGCCGTTTTTTTATGGGTTCGGTTACTACTGGGCATCCTCAGGCAGGCGATCGAGGGTGCCTGTTGCTTCCAGCTGGGCCGCTTCGGCCACGATTTCATCGATCTCGGGGCGGAAGTCGCCTTTGAAATAGGCCAGCTGGTTGTTTTCAAAGTAGAGGCTTACCACCTGCTGGACGCGGCGCTCACCGCCCGGCTGGTAGCTGTACAGGTAGTCCCAGCGCTCCTGCTCGAACGTGTCTTTGAGCAGCGGCGTCCCCATGACATACAGCACCTGTCCTTTGCTCATCTGCGGGCGTAGCTGGTCGATCATCTTCTGATCGACGACATTGCCCTGCTGAATGTCGATCTTGTATACGCCGGGGAAGCTGACTGCGCGAAGTTCGTTGTCGGAAAAAACGGAACATCCACTCAGACCGGCGATCAGAGCGGTGGCTGTCAGGGTAGTCAGCAACTTTTGCATCTGTAAGGGACTTCCACTAAATTGGTCGGAAATGGGATAATACCCGAAATGAACGGCCTGTGTTAACGGCCCAGAAGTTTATAAGGAATGGCTTGTGGAGAATCAGGAGTTACGTAAGGTTGGCCTGAAGGTCACCCTGCCTCGGGTCAAGATCCTGCAGATTCTCGAGAACACCCAGGGGCGGCACATGAGTGCCGAAGACGTGTACAAGGCATTGATGGATGCCGATGAGGACGTTGGTCTGGCGACGGTCTACCGGGTTCTGACCCAGTTCGAAGGCGCGGGTCTGGTCGTGCGTCACAACTTCGATGGCGGTCACTCGGTGTTCGAACTCTCTCGTGGCGAGCACCATGATCATATGGTGTGCGTCGATTCGGGCGAGGTGATCGAATTTTTCAGCGAAGAGATCGAAAAGCTGCAAAAGGAGATCGCCGATCGCAACGGATTCGAGCTGGTTGATCACAACCTGGTGCTGTATGTGCGCCCCAAGCAGAAATAATGCCGTTCTTCCCATAAAAAACCGCCCGTTAACGGGCGTTTTGTTATGGGCCGGTTATCAGGCGCGAATGCGCTGATCGGCGTCGG
>CAYWUD010000201.1:0-4716 GCA_964461355.1 uncultured Pseudomonadales bacterium
TCCGCGCAGAACCTCCAGAGCCCCCGCTACCAGCTCATCATCCGCATCCAGAAACAGCAGATATTGCCCGTCTGTATGATCGATTCCGGCATTGCGCGTTGCCGCAGGACCACTGTTTTCCCGCGTTATAAAACGAAAACGGCCGGGGTATTCCCCAGCCAAGGTTTCCAGCAGCTCGACGGTGTTATCCGTCGAGCCATCGTTTACAACCAGCAGCTCATAATCAGCACCGGGCTGGTGGAGTACCGACTCCACCGCCCGGCGCAGACAATGCGCATAGTTGTATGCGGGAATCACAATGCTGAAAAGCGGCTTATTCGCTGTCGTCATCGCTCTGAGCTTCGTTTTCCAGATCAACCGGGAAGTCGCCCTTGACCACCAGTACATCTTCCATGATCAGGTACTGCAGGTCAGAGCCGAAAAACATGTTCAGGGCATCCGTCGGGTTACAGACCACCGGCTCACCCCGACGGTTCAGAGAGGTGTTCAGCACTACACCGTTACCGGTCAGCTGCTCCATCTCTTCAAGCAGCGCGTAGTAACGCGGGTTCACCTCACGTTTCACCGCCTGACCACGAGCGGTGCCATCTTCATGGACAACCTCCGGCACACGATCCTTCCACTCCTCGTTGACCTCGAAGGTGAAGGTCATAAACGGCGCCGGGTGATCGACCTTGAACATCTCAGGCGCTACCCGATCCAGCATGGACGGGCAGAAGGGACGCCAGCGCTCACGGAACTTGATCTGCTCATTGATGCGATCGGCAACGCCTTTCACGCTTGGGCAGCCGAGGATACTGCGCCGACCCAGCGCACGCGGGCCGAATTCCATACGGCCCTGGAACCAGGCCACCGGGTTGCCGTCGGCAAGAATCTTCGCAATACGCTGAGGCACCTGGTCGATCTGCTTGAATTTCGGCTTCTCCGGGTGGCGCTCGCAGTGCTCGATCACCTGCTCGTTGGTGTAGGACGGGCCGAGGTAAACGTGTTCCATTTTCTCGACCGGAACCCCCCGCTGTACGGACACATAAGACGCTGCACCAATCGCGGTACCGGCATCACCGGAAGCCGGCTGCACAAACAGTTCCTTGAGCTCCGGACGGGCAATAATCTTCTGGTTGAGCTTCACGTTCAGCGCACCACCACCGGAGAAGGCAAGCTTGCCGGTCTCCTTGATGATGTCGCCCAGATAATGATCCATCAGCCCCAGGCAGATCTCTTCGTACAGTTTCTGCATCGACGCGGCGTAATGGATATACGGGTCATCCGCCACATCGCCCTTCCGGCGCGGACCGAGCCACTCGATCAGCTCGGGTGTGAAGTAGAACCCCTTGCCCTTTTCCTTGTAACGGCGCAGACCGATTACGTTGGCCAGTTTGGTGTTCACCTCGAAGTTCTTGCCGTCAAAATCGACCAGGCGGGACAGGTCATACCGATCCGCATCGCCATACGGCGCCATGCCCATCACCTTGTATTCGCCGTCGAGCATCTCGAAGCCGAGGTATTCGGTAATGGCGCCATACAGACCGCCGATCGAATCGGGATCGTAGAACTCCTTGATCTTGTGAATCTTGCCGTTTTCACCGTAACCGAAGAAGGTTGTGGCGTATTCACCCTTGCCGTCGACGCCCATGATCGCGGTCTTTTCCTGGAAACCGGACAGGTGATAGGCACTGGAGGCGTGGGCCAGATGGTGCTCGACCGGTTCGAATTCGATCTGATTCCAGTCAAAACCGAGCGACTCGAGCATCTTGCGTACATTGCGCACATAGCGGCGATAGCGGCGGTTACCGTTGAGCAGTGCATCCAGGGCGCGGTCCGGGGCATACCAGTAACGCTTGGCATAATGCCAGCGCGCCTTGCTGAACAGGCTGATCGGTGCAAAAGGCACCGCAACGACCTGAATGTCCTTGGGCTTGAGGCCTGCAAAATCCAGACAGAACTTGGTCGCCTCGACCGGCAGGTGGCCCTTGGCGTGCTTGTCGCGAATCAGACGCTCTTCTTCAACTGCAGCAACCAGTTTGCCATCCATGTACAGCGCAGCTGACGGGTCGTGGTTCAACGCACCGGACAGCCCCAGAATATTCAAGCCCATTATCTGTTCCCGTATTCCAATTCGTGTTGCATTAATTGCTCAAAACGCCCGATCAGCGGCGAAAACAGCGCCGCCGCCCGCACATCCTCAAGATCCGTCCAGCTGCGCGCAAAACGCGCAAGATCCTGGCGAAATGCCTGAATAAATGCCCGGCGATCAGACCAGCTGTGCATACCATCAAGATCAAGCAGCACCGGAGCGTCCTGCTCGATCAGAATATTTTGTGCTTTAAGGTCACCGTGACTGACGCTGGCACGGTAAAGGCCGTAAAACACGGCTTCCACGCGCTCAATCACGGCCGGCCACTGCACCGCTTCCTCGGCGCCTTCGGAAAAATAGCGCGCAGTATGGCAGCCGGGGCAGACCTCTGTCACCAGATAGCTGCGCCCGCGTAACGGGCCGAGGCGATTTTCCAGCAGCGCCACCGGCGCCGGCGTCGCGATACCGAGAAACTCCAGCAGGTGGCCGTTAAACCAGGATACCGCCGCCCGCGTCGGTTTCAGGCTGCGTGCAGCCGCATGCAGGCGCGACTTGATATTGTACCTTTTTATCACCCACTGACATGAACCGACATTGACCCGGGCCACCGTCGCGGAGCGACCGGATTTTAGAATCACACCGGTGTCGATGGCTCCGTCCGGATCACGCAACAGCGCTCTGAGTTCCGGACAGTCAAGACTGCGCCGCACCACCTGATAACGCCCGAACGAACGCTCCATCTCGAACGCCGTGCAGGTTCTGAACACTTTTTGCAAAAAGCGTTCACGCCATTTACGTTTCGCCTGCACCAGAGCAGGCAAGTCCAGCTGCGCGGGCAGCTGCAGTTCGGAGGCCCCACGATAATGCGCCTCCCCCTCGGCCAGCCAGCGATCAAAGACGGGGTAGAGCACCGCCAGCACCAGCGCCAGATTATCCAGCGCCTCACTACTCTGCGCCGGACGCCCCAGCACCTCTACCGCACCGCCATCAATCAGATACAGGGTTTCATCGACATACAGCAGGTTATCCAGATGAAAATCCTGCTGAACCAGTCCGGCGTTATGCAGCCGCGCCACCAGCTGCAGTAACTGGGCATACAGCACCTTGCGCTCGGTATCCGCGACGCGCTGCCAGCGCGCTTCAAAACTTTCGGCACCGGCAAGATAGGTCCATTCAAGCAGCGATGACGACGCACCCGCGCACTCGCTCAAGAGCTTCGGCGTGTCCACCCGACCCTCAATAAAACCACGGCAACCGTTCAGTTCACGCTGATAATCGCGCTGCTGTCTGGGGCCAAAAAAGATCTTTAATAGACGCGGCTCAGCAAACGCCTCGCGGCTGATCCGCGCCACCAGGCGTTTGCCCGGCAGCCAGCGCAGCACCTGCTCGATGCAGCGCTCGCCCGCTTCGGTCTGCAGCACAAAGGGCGTGGCCGGAGCGTCCTTCAGGGCGGCCAGTTCGGCACAGGTCAGTTGCGGCATTATTCCCGTCCTCGAAAAAACGCCAGAATCCTGCCAATCATCTGTTTGTCCGCCGCGCTGAGGCGCGCGATCTTGCGGTACTGCTTGAAAAAGCGCAGCCGCTGGGTGCGGCTGAGCTGGTACTTGGCCACCTTGTCGAGGCAGGCCAGATCCTTGATGATCCGATGGCGCAGCAGCGGCCCCCACCAGCGCTGCCCCGCGGGGCAGTCAATGAGACCGATCTGTGGCGCATCGACACTCAGTGTCACCAGCACATTGCGCCACTTGAGATCGTTGTGGGCGAAACGCTGCGTGTGCAGGGTACGCGCCACATCAGCCACCTGGGCGCTCACCATGCGTACCCAGCGCCCGTTGCGCAGCAGCGGGCTCTGCTCATGGGCCAGCGTGGCCAGATCCCGGGTATTTTCCAACGCTTCGGTAATCAGCGCCCCGCGTACCGTCTTGGTCAGCACACGCTCCTGCCCGTAGGCAACCACGCGCGCCGCCGGCAGCCCCCACTGCTCAAACCAGAGCTGATTGCGTGCTTCAACGCGGATGCGACCAAAACCGAGCCAGCTGCGCAGCCCCTTGGTGGCAAAATAGCGCTTTACATAAAAGCGCTGCTCACCCAGAACTACGCGCAGCACTTCACTTTCGGAGTCACCAGCCACCCACTCGCCCTCAAGGGCAAAGACCGCATCCAGCGAGCCGAAGGCTACGGCTCGCTCGGGGCTATCGGCATCACGCAGCGTCCAGTCGATCGTCGTCATCACCAGCCCTTCTTCAGCTTGCGCGCATACAGCCTGTCCGCCTTTTTGCCGATCGCATCCCAGAGCCAGCCATATTCGGCCAGCGCTCGTTTCAGCGGCAGGCCCGTATAGGCGCGAATAAAACGCAGGTAGTCACGACGGCTGAAACCCAGGTCAAAGGTAGAGAAATAGAGCCCGGCAATATCCTTAAGGCGCCAGCGCTTGGGCACCGCGGCCCGGATCTGGGCCCGGTGCAGATCGATCAGGTGTAGTTGAAGGTCGGCGGGATCGATCGCCTCCACACCATTGGGGATCTTCAACAGAAAATGGCAGATATAGTAATCCCTGTGGTTCAGGCCGCTAACGTGAAGCAGACCACTGATGCGCCCCACCTCACGGATCAGCGCGGTCTTCAGCCGGTAATCAGGTGCCT
>CAYWUD010000202.1:0-4716 GCA_964461355.1 uncultured Pseudomonadales bacterium
CGATCGCGGCGGCGACGGCGATCGGAGCGAGATTTCTGTTCGTCCTGATCCTTGCGCTCGTCACTGCGTTCGCTGCGTTCATTGTTGCTGCGCTTGTCGCTGTCCTGGCGCGTGCGACGACCACGACCACGACCGCGCTCTTCGCGCTCACCACGGCTGCGCGGTTTGTGTGATTCGGTCTGTTCGGCAGCCGGTGCTTCAGCCGGAGCGCTGGAGTCGGAACCAAACAGTTTGGAGACCAGCGATTTCAGCAGGCCGCCGCTTTTTTCATTGCTGCTGCGCGGTGCAGCCGGCGCCGGCTGGGCCGGAGTCGGAGCGCTTACCGCAGCCTGCGGACGCTGGATGCGGGTCTGTGCAGCTTCGAGTGCCTCTTCCTGCTCTTCGACTTCGGCTTCGATTTCGAAACTGTGTTCCTGGGTCAGCACGGCTTCGTGGTCATCGCGCAGGCGCTGCACCTCAAAGTGCGGAGTATCCATGTGCGGGTTCGGGATGACGACGATCCGAACGCCATGGCGTTGTTCGATCTTGTTGAGGATGGCGCGTTTTTCGTTGAGCAGGAATGTGGCGACCAGAACCGGCACCTGGGCGCGGATTTCACTGGTACGCTCTTTCATCGCCTCTTCCTGGACCAGGCGCAGGATGGACAGGCCCAGTGAGCGCACATCACGAATGGTGCCCTGGCCGTCGCAGCGCGGGCAGACGACGCCGCTGGTTTCGCGCAGGGAGGGGCGCAGACGCTGACGGCTCATCTCCATCAGGCCGAAGCGGGAGATGCGGCTGATCTGTACGCGAGCACGGTCCATCTGCAGGGATTCGCGCATCCGGTTTTCAACTTCGCGTTGATTGCGCGACGGACCCATGTCGATAAAGTCGATGACAATCAGACCGCCGATATCGCGCAGGCGCAGCTGACGGGCAATCTCTTCGGCAGCTTCCAGGTTGGTCTGCAGCGCGGTTTCTTCGATATCGCCGCCACGGGTTGCGCGGGCGGAGTTGATATCGATCGATACCAGCGCTTCGGTCGGGTCAATGACGATCGAACCGCCGGAGGGCAGCTTCACTTCGCGCTGGAAGGCTGTTTCGATCTGGCTTTCGATCTGGAAGCGATTGAACAGCGGTACCGGATCCTGATACAGCTTGATCTTGTTCTGGTACTGGGGCATTACCTGGCCGACGAAGTCGAGGACTTCCTGGTATACGGCCGGGTTGTCGACCAGTACTTCGCCGATGTCCTGGCGCAGGTAGTCACGAATCGCGCGAATAATCACGTTGCTTTCCTGGTAGACCAGGAACGGGGATTTCTTCTGCGCGGATGCGTCGGTAATGGAGCTCCACAGCTGCATCAGGTATTCAAGATCCCACTGCAGTTCTTCGGCGCTGCGGCCAAGACCGGCTGTGCGTACGATGACGCCCATTTCCGGCGGAATGGTCATCTGGTTCAGGGCTTCGCGCAGCTGAGCACGTTCCTCGCCTTCGATACGGCGGGAGATGCCACCGGCACGCGGATTGTTGGGCATCAGCACCAGATAGCGACCGGCCAGGCTGATCAGGGTGGTCAGGGCTGCGCCCTTGTTGCCACGTTCTTCCTTGTCGACCTGAACGATCAGCTCCTGGCCTTCGCGCAGGGCGCTTTTGATGCTCGGTCGGCCCGGCCCGTCACTGCCCGGGGCGAAATACTCGCGGGAAATTTCCTTGAGCGGCAGAAAACCGTGGCGCTCGGCGCCAAAGTCAACGAATGCGGCCTCCAGGGAAGGCTCGATGCGAGTAATGCGGCCTTTGTAGATGTTGGCCTTTTTTTGTTCGCGTACGCTGGACTCGATGTCCAGGTCGTACATTTTTTGTCCATCAACCAGGGCAACACGCAGTTCTTCCTGCTGTGTTGCGTTAATCAACATACGTTTCATGTAGTACCGTTTCAGGTTCGGCCGTAACCACCCGACGGGCACCACTGCTATCCAAATTGTCGCGGTTTGTCCGGCTGTGCCGGTAACTACAGGCCCTAGGTTTCAGGGCATTGGTTGGAAAGTATCAGGCTTACTCGAAGACTGCTGTAACGATATAGCTTTCCGTAATTCGCTCGGTTCTGGTCTTACATGCTGCCAGCCCGTTATCTATGACAATTCAGGGTGTCGGTGGACGCGCTTGGGGTCCGTGTTTCCGATCGCTTCCTGAATTCTCCCACTCAATCTGGCATCAGGGCGCCTGTTCTGGTGAACAGCGCGTTTAACGAGAGTTCTTGCCGCCAAGGCGCTCTTAATGCGTGAGCCGGCCCTTCTGGGATCCTGAGGCTGTTCATGGAGAACGTAGGCCGTGGATCTGTGGCAAAAACCTATTTATAAATCTCTCAATACATACTATATAGGCGATAGTATGACGCTGAAATATAGCAGTAATTTATAAGGGCTTCAATTATCAATAAACCTGATATATTGGCGGCCATGAACAAGCCGTCCAAACATTCCGCATCCGTTGCTCCCAAAGTTCGTTTTGTAACCGTCGACGAAGAGTCTGCGGGGCAACGTCTCGATAACTTTCTCCGTGTCCAGCTCAAGGGTGTACCCAAGACCTTGCTGTATCGCGTTATCCGCAAGGGTGAAGTGCGTGTCAACAAGGGCCGGGTAAAGGCCGAATACAAGCTGATCGCCGGTGACCAGATACGTATTCCACCGGTCAGAACCCGTGATGAAAAGGGGCCGGTACCGGTCGGTCAGAAACTGACCGAGCAGCTCGCCGCCGCCATCATCTATGAAGACGATCGTCTGCTGGTCATCAACAAGCCCTTTGGACTGGCGGTCCATGGTGGCAGTGGCATCAGTCTCGGGCTGATCGAAGCGCTGCGTCAGCTGCGCCCCGAGTCGCGTTTTCTCGAGCTGGTTCACCGTCTTGACCGCGATACCTCCGGTCTGGTGATGGTCGCCAAAAAGCGCAGCATGCTGCGCCATCTGCACCAGGAACTGCAGGCCAAGCGTATCGACAAGATCTACCGGACACTGGTGATCGGTCGCTGGCCCAACCGCAAGGAACTGGTCAACGCACCGCTGTACAAGTTCAGTCTGCCCTCGGGTGAGCGTATGGTCCGGGTAACGCCTGACGGCAAGCCGTCCAAAACCCGCTACAAGGTGCTCGAGCGTTTTGCTCAGGCCACACTGCTGGAGGCGGCGCCGGTATCCGGCCGCACGCACCAGATTCGTGTGCACTGTCAGCACGCAGGCCACCCCATTGCCGGTGATCCGAAGTATTGCCCGGAGGACGATAACGCCGCCATGGCCGGCTACGGTCTGCGCCGTCTGTTTCTGCACGCCTACCAGCTTCGCTTCATGCACCCCGAACGCGGTGCGATGGAGCTGATTGCGCCGCTGCCGGATGAGCTTCTGGCCGGACTTGAGCAGTTGAGGCAGCCATCATGAGCCAGCGCCGTTACGATCTGGTTATTTTTGACTGGGACGGCACCCTGATGGATTCGGCCGGACTCATCTGTGATTGCCTCGGCGAAGCGGCCATTGAGGCGGGGCTTCCCGTTCTGGAAGAGCCTGCATATCGCCAGATTATCGGTCTCGGGCTGCCCGAAGCACTGCGGACGCTGTATCCGGGGTATTGTGATCGTCCCGAACTGCTCGAGTCGATGCGCCAGGGCTATATTCGTGCCTTTTCGCGAGCGGCGCCGGCCGCACCCTATCAGGGCGTTACCGATGGTCTTGCGCAGCTTCGTGCTACCGGCCTGCGTCTTGCGGTAGCCACCGGCAAGAGCCGTGTCGGCCTTGACAAGGCGTTGGCGCAGACGGGCTGGCAGGGCCTTTTTCACAGCAGCCGCTGTGCCGATGAAACCCGCTCCAAACCCCATCCGATGATGCTTGAAGAGATTCTGGCCGAGCTTGGCGTGGCGCCAGAGCGAGCGGTCATGATCGGCGATACCAGCTTTGATCTGGAGATGGCGGCGGCACTGGGGATGGATCGCATCGCCCTGCATTACGGTGCCCACAGCATCGAGGTGCTCGAGCGTCATCAGCCGGTGTTCGGTACCGCGGATTTTGTCGAGCTGACCCGGTGGCTGCTGGGCGAGGCATAGGTTCACACACATCAAGGAGCAATGATGAGCGATCCATGGAAAGATGAAGCGCGTCCGGCTGCGCCGGCCCAGGCAGATCAGGAGCAGCGCTCCTGGACCCTGGTCGAGTCGCTGGTTCAGGATCTGGTGGTAGAAAAGCGCCGGGCCCGGCGCTGGAGTATCTTTTTCAAGCTGCTGATCTTCGTATACCTGTTTGCAGGGCTGGGGCTGATGCTCTGGCAGATGCCTGCTGCGGATCTCGGTGGCGAAGGGGGCGGACATACCGCAGTGATCGAGATCAAGGGGCCGATCATGGCCGATCAGGCGGCCAGTGCCGACAATCTGGTGGCCAGCCTGAAGGCGGCCTACAAGGATGAAGGTACCCGCGGGATCGTGCTGCGCATCAACAGCCCCGGTGGCAGTCCGGTGCAAAGCGGTTATGTCTACGACGAGATCCGCCGTCAGAAGAGCCTGCATCCGGATATCCCGGTGTATGCCGTGATCACCGATATCGGCGCCTCCGGTGCCTACTATATTGCTGCTGCGGCCGATCAGATCTATGCCGACAAGGCCAGTCTCGTCGGTTCGATCGGCGTAATCAGTGCCGGTTTCGGTTTTGTGGATCCCCTGGAGAAACTCGGTGCCGCGCGGCGGGTCTACGCGGCCGGTGA
>CAYWUD010000203.1:0-4701 GCA_964461355.1 uncultured Pseudomonadales bacterium
CGCTGGAGCTGGCACCGCTGAAGGAGGTGGCGCTGGCCTGGCCCGGATTGCCGCCTGCCGTGCAGTCACTGCTGGGTGCGCTCAATCCCGCAGGGCGGATGACCCGCGTCAGTGCCTTTATCGATCCGACGCGACCCGAACAGTTCGAGCTGGCCGCCGGTATTGAAGGGCTGTCTGTCGATGCTTGGCAGGAGGCGCCTTCGGCCTCGGGGATTGCCGGTCAGCTGCGCATGAGCGGTCTGCAGGGCGAGTTCGAACTGGATGCCGAAACCTTCAGTCTCGGCCTGACCGAACTTTTTGATGCGCCCTGGCACTGGTCCAGGGCTCAGGGGCGGCTGTCGTGGTTCGTCGACGATCAGCGTTTTACGCTGCTCGGGCGCGGGCTTCGGGTCAGTGCGCCGATCGGTGCGGTAAAGGGCGCCTTGCGGCTCGATTTTCCCTTTGACGAACGGCCGGATGAAATGGGTCTGCTGCTGGCCATCGAGCAGGCCGATGCCACCCTGGCCGAGCGCTATGTGCCGGCCAAGATCCTGCCTGAAACACTCGATCACTGGCTCAATCAGGCCATTCAGGGCGGGCGGGTCAGTGATGGCGTGTTCCTCTATAACGGTGCCATCAGCAAGACCGAGCACGCCACGGCGCACAGTTATGACATGTATTACCGTGGCCAGGAGCTGGCGGTTGACTATGCGCCCCCCTGGCCGGCCGTACGCGAGGCCGATGCTCTGGTTCGGGTCACCAACAACCGTGTTGCGGTCGCGATCGAGCGAGCGCGGGTGCTTGATCAGGGCACGCTTTCGGGCGCACGGGTCTGGTATGACGGCAACCCTGTACAGCCGCTGCTGCGGGTGACCGGGGCGGTTGCGGCCACGGGTGCCGATGGCCTTCGGGTGCTGCGTGAGTCGCCTCTGGCCACTCTGTTGGGCGGCGTAGCCGATCACTGGACGCTGGCAGGGAATCTTGAGGTCGGACTCGATCTTGGCATCGGGCTGGCACCTGAGGTCGACGATCGTCTGGCGGTCGAGGTCGAAGCCCGTGAGGCTGCGCTCTATATCGATCAGGCTGACCTGTGGGTGAAGGACGTGCAGGGGCGGGTGCGTTATGACTCGACCGACGGGCTCAGCAGTCAGGGGCTTCAGGGCCAGCTTCTGGGGCAGCCGGCGCAGATTGCCATTACGGGGCGTGATGGAGGCCGTTATACCCGCATTGCCGTGGACAGTGAGGTCGATACTCAGGCTTTGCGCGACTGGCTCGGATTTGACTGGCTGGCGCTTGCTAACGGGCGCAGCACCTACCGCGCAGCGCTTGAGATTGTTCCCGATCAGGCGCCCACGCTGGAGATCAGCAGTGCGCTGAAGGGGGTGGCCCTGGCATTGCCGGACGTGCTGGCAAAGCCTGCCCGCATGGCCATGCCCTCGACCCTGCAACTGGTGCTGCGCAACCCGCTGGAGATTGCGTTTTCGCTGGGGACATCGGCCCACGGCGTGCTTGCAATGGCCCCCGAAGGGCATCTGCAGCGCGGGCGTGTGCGCTTTGGCCGCAAGGGCCGTCTGCAGTTGCCGGGAGCAGGCCTGCATCTGGATGGACGGCTGCCGGCGCTGGAACTGGCGGCCCTGCAGCGCTGGTATGACGCGGCTCCCTGGCGTACGGGGAACTCCGGTGCCGGAACTGAGCGTTCGAGCGAGGCGTGGCCGAATCTGACCATCGATCGTCTCGAGATTGCCCAGCTGACGCTGGCCGATGATTTTGTGCTGCGGCCACTGACCCTCGGCTTACGGCCTGAGCGCGGGGGTTACCGACTGGATATCGAGAGCCCGGAACTGGCCGGATCACTGCTGTATCCCGGTGCCGAGGGACGCTGGACGCTCAATCTGGCGCGGCTTTATCTGCCGTCAGCAGGGGAGACGGGCTCTGCCGAGGAGACTCGCGTGGCGGTCGATCCGCTGCAGGCGGTGAATCCAGCCGAGCTGCCGCCGCTGAATCTGGCGATTGCCGATATCCGCATCGGTGCGCGCGAACTTGGGCGTCTGCAGGCAGAACTGAGTCCACACCCCCGGGGTGTGCATCTGTTCAATATCGACCTTGAGATGCCGGATCTTCATGTGCAGGGCGATCTGTCGTGGAACTACGAGCAGCGTCTGCATGGCACCACCAGCAAGTTACAGTTCAAAAGCGCGAATCTGGCACGTCTGGTGCGCCGCTGGGGCTTTGAGTCCGGCGCCGAGGCGCGCAGCAGTCAGCTGGATCTGGACTGGTACTGGCCGGGCTCGCCGCTGGCGCTGACCAGCGAGCGGATCAGGGGCACGATGGCGGTGACGATGGACAAGGGCCGTTTTGTCGCGCTCGATCCGAAGGCCAACGTGCTGAAAATTTTCGGCGTACTGAATTTCGGTTCGATCACACGCCGTCTGCAGCTCGATTTTTCGGATCTGTTCCAGGAGGGAGTGGCCTTTGACCGCGTCGCAGCGCTGATGCGTTTTGAGCAGGGGCGGGTGCACACCCAGGAGCCGATTACCATTGACGGCCCCTCGTCGAGCTTCAGGATGCATGGCTGGTATGATCTTGGCAGCAATCAGACCGACATGCGTCTGGCGGTTACCTTGCCGGTGACTCAGAACCTGCCGCTGATTGCGGTGTTGATGGGGCTGCCCCAGGTGGGCGGGGCAATTTTCCTGGCCGACAAGCTGCTCGGCGATCGAGTGCAGCGCTTTGCCAGCGTGCGTTACCGTATCCACGGTGATCTCAATGAACCCAAGGTCGAGTTCGACAAGGCGTTTACCAACAAAACCTGAGCGGAGCGGGTACTGATGCGATCTTTGAGTGCTGCGGTGGTGCAGCTGAACAGCGGGATTGATCTTTCAGCCAACCTTGAGACGGCCGAGGCGCTGGTTGCGGCGGCAGCCGAGGATGGCGCGCAGTTGATTCTGCTGCCCGAATGTTTTGCCCTGATCGGTTCGCGTGAGGGCAGCCGTGCCCTGGCCGAAGCCGAAGCCAGCGAGCAGGGGCCGGTGCGCCAGGCACTGGCCGACTGGGCGCGGCGCTATGCGGTCTGGCTGGTGGCCGGTTCATTGCCGGTACGCCAGGGTGATCGCAGCCGGGCGCGCTGTCTGGTATACGATAACGGGGGGCATGAATGCGTGCATTACGACAAGATTCACCTGTTTGATGTGGACCTTGATGATGCCACCGGCAGTTACCGTGAGTCGGACGAGTATGCGCCGGGGGATGCGGCGGTTTTGATAGAGACGCCCTGGGGCAAGCTTGGCCTGTCGATCTGCTACGATCTGCGTTTTCCCGAACTGTACCGCGAGCTGGCCCGGCGCGGCGCCGAGATCATCTGCGTACCGGCGGCCTTTACCCGCTTGACCGGAGCCGCGCACTGGGACACGCTGCTGCGCGCCCGGGCGATCGAGAATCAGTGTTTTATTCTGGCGGCGAACCAGACCGGCAGTCATCCAGGGCCGCGGCAGACCTGGGGGCATTCACAGATCATCGATCCCTGGGGGGAGCGGTTGATCGATTGTGGTGAAGCCGTCGGTTACGGTCTGGCGCAGCTTGATGCCGCAAGGCTGGACAAGGTGCGCCGTGATATTCCCTGTGGTGCCCACCGGTGCCTGTAAGACAGATAACAGTGACAGAACAACAGATGGGGTAGGCAGAGCCTATGCAAGATCTACAGCAACTGGCGGTAGAGCGCCTGTTACAGCCGGCCGGTATCGATCAGCAGCAGCTGCATCGGGTGCTCGACGGTATGCTCGGACACCAGGTGGATGCCGCTGACCTCTATTTCCAGAGTACGCGCCACGAGTCCTGGGTTCTGGACGATGGCATCGTCAAGCAGGGCAGTTTCAATGTCGACAGCGGTGTTGGCGTGCGTGCCATCAGCGGTGAAAAGACCGGCTTTGCCTACTCCAATGAAATTGTCCTGCCGGCACTGGAGCAGGCGTCACGGGCGGCCCGCTCGATCGCCAAGGCGGGGCAGGAGCGGCGCGTGGCAGCCTGGCATCGGCGCGCTCCGCTGGCGCTGTACGATGCCACCAACCCCCTGGGCACGCTCGAGCAGAGCGAAAAGGTAGCGCTGCTCAAGGAACTCGATGCCCAGGCGCGCACGCTGGATCCGCGTATCCAGCAGGTGACGGTCAGTCTGGCGATGGTCTATGAGACTGTGCTGGTTGCGGCCAGTGACGGCACCTTTGCCAGCGATATTCGCCCGCTGGTGCGGCTCAATATCAGCGTGATTGCCGAGCAGAACGGCCGGCGTGAACGCGGTTCGGCCGGCGGTGGCGGCCGCTTCAGTCTCAAGCGCTTTATCGATGACGGGCTGGCGGATGCCTATGCCAAGGAAGCGGTGCGTCAGGCGCTGGTCAACCTTGAGGCGATCGATGCTCCGGCCGGCGCGATGCCGGTTGTCCTGGGGCCGGGCTGGTCCGGCGTTTTGCTGCACGAGGCGGTCGGCCACGGGCTGGAGGGCGATTTCAACCGCAAGGGCAGCTCGGCCTATACCGGCCGGATCGGTGATCAGGTTGCCTCGCCGCTGTGTACCATCGTCGATGATGCAACGCTGGACGGGCGCCGCGGTTCTCTGAACATGGATGATGAAGGTGAGCCCGGTCAGCGTACGGTGCTGATCGAGAACGGGATTCTCAAAGGCTATATGCAGGACAAGCTCAATGCGCGTCTTATGGGTGGACAATCGACCGG
>CAYWUD010000204.1:0-4700 GCA_964461355.1 uncultured Pseudomonadales bacterium
CAAGCGGGTCGAGGCGCACAAGCTCGAAGCGATGCTGGGCTTCTGCGAAGTCAGTCACTGCCGGCGGCAGTCGCTGCTCGCCTATTTCGGCGAAACCCTCGAGCAGCCCTGCGGCCACTGCGATGTCTGTGTCGAACCGGCGGAAACCTGGAATGCCACCGAGGCCGCGCGCAAGGCGCTCTCCTGTGTCTTTCGCACCCACCAGCGCTACGGCGTCGGTCATCTGATCGACGTGCTGCGGGGCAAGGCCAGTGCCAAGGTGGTCGAGTGCGGCCATGATCAGGTGTCCACCTTTGCCATCGGCAAGGCGCTTTCGACGCGCCAGTGGCGCTCGCTGTACCGCCAGCTGATCGCACGTGGCTATCTGGCGGTGGATCTGGATGGTTACGGTGCGCTGCGTCTGACCGAGCAGTGTCGGCCGCTGCTGCGTGGCGAGGAGTCGCTGTTGCTGCGCAAGGTGCGTGACGAGGCGGTCAGCGAGCCGAGCCGGGTGCAGCTGGCTCCGCAGGATCAGCCGCTGTGGAACGCCCTGCGTGAACGGCGCATGCAGTTGGCGCGCGAGCAGGATGTGCCGCCCTATGTCATCTTCCACGATGCGACTCTGCGCGAGATCCTGCGCCATCGGCCCCGTTCGCTGCACGAGATGGGACAGCTCAGCGGTATCGGGCAGCGCAAGCTGGAGCGTTATGGCGCCGAGTTTCTCGAGGTGCTGGCCCAGTTCGACAGTCAGGTGGAGCAACCGGATACCCGTGGCGCCGAGCGTGAGCTGCTGGCGCTGCTGCGCTCGGGCTTGCCGGCCGAGCAGCTGGCCGGTCAGTTCGGCCTCAGTACCGGTGCGGTCTGGGGGATCGCCTGTCGCGGGGTACAGAGCGGGGTGCTTGATCCCGAGCATGTGCTCGATTTCGATCCGTCCACCCAGGCGCTGCTCGAATCCCTGCTGGTGCAGCAGGGTATGGGGCCTGGCGCGGTGCGGGCGGTGATCCGCCAGTTTGGCCAGCCACTCGAAACCGGACCGGTACGCTGCCTGCAGGCGGCCCTGCTGCGTGCGGGCAAGATCAGCGCCTGAGCCGATCGGCGTTCAGGCTGCGCGTTCTTCGGCAATAAAGACCAGCGCCTGGCGGCAGCTGCGGCAGCGGTATTCGGCCCCCTTGAGTACGCGGTTATGACGTGTAGCACTCAGGTGCTGGTCGCGACAGGCGCAGCGGTAACGAAACCGGTAGCGGCTGCTGGCGGGCAGACTGTAGTCATGGCGTACCTTGGCCGGTATGGCAAAGAGGCGTGTCATCAGTTGCTGCCATTCTCGTCCATGGGGGCGGATACCCGGGCCGCACAGTCGGTGCGCCAGGAGGTGGGCGACTTCGTGGGGGACGGTCTGGGCGACAAAGTCCTCGGGGTAGGCTTCGAGCAGGGCGCGGTTAAAGCGCAGTGCGTTCTGTTGCAGCCAGGCCTGTCCGGCGCTGCGGCCCTTGAGGTCAAAGCTGATCGTGGGGCGCGCAAAGGCGCGGGCAAAGCGTGCCTCGGCTTTGAGGTAAAGCTCCTCTACCTGCTGGTACACTTGTGCGGTCAGTTCATCAGGGATCATCGGCGCAGTGTATCAGCTTGCGCGGCCCGGGGCTTTGGAGGCGCGCCAGCGCAGAGTGGAGAGAATAGGATGAGGTTGATCAGTGCGGCCTGTGTGCTCGGCATGCTGCTGGCGATGCCGTTATCGGCGGCGCCCGCACGCGATCCCTGGCCACTGTGGCAGGTGAGCCGCGATACGCAAAAAGTAATCGATCACCAACTCTGGAACGCCTTCCTTGAGCGTTATCTGGTCGTTTCCGATGAGGGGAACCGACTGGCCTATGGCAGGGTTACAGCCGCAGATCATGATCGATTGCAGCGTTATCTGGACGCACTTCAGAACATCGATCCTCGGGGCTATAACCGTGCCGAACAGCTGGCTTACTGGATCAACCTCTACAATGCGCGCACGGTGGCGCTGGTGCTGGAGCATTATCCGGTCGATTCGATTCGTGCCATCCGTTTTGGCTTTTTCAGTTTTGGCCCCTGGGATGAGCCGCTGGTCAAGGTGGCCGGTGTACCGCTGAGTCTTAACGATATCGAGCATCGTATTCTGCGCGGGCTCTGGCGTGAGCCGCGCATCCATTATCTGCTTAACTGCGCCAGTCTCGGCTGCCCCGATCTCTGGCCGGTGGCGCTTGCGGGGAAAGAGATGGAGGCGCAGCTGGAGGCGGCCGCGCGGCGCTTTATCAATCAGCGCAAGGGCGTAGATCCTGCGAAGGCGCGGTATTCCTCGATCTATGTCTGGTTTGCCGAGGATTTTGGCGGCAAGGAGGGGGTCAGGCGGCACCTCGGACAGTATGCCGCGCCGGAACTCGACCTCTGGCTGCAGACGGGATTTTCTGATCTCGATGATCATTATGACTGGGCATTGAACGGATGGCCTTGAGGTAAGCGCTTGCTTGCGACAAACGTGCCGTTATAGAGACCACAAAGCCCCGCCGAAGCGGGGCTTTGTCATACATGCCGGTGCTCAGACCTCGACGAGCTGGACCATCTGCTCCGGTGCCGGGCGCTCTTCGGCGCCGTCGTCGGCATCGGGCACATACTGCAGCGGAATCTCCTGACGGTCAAAAGCGGTATCACCTTCAGCAACCTGGGTGCCGCGCTCAAGACGCTTGAAATCGAACAGCTCGGTATCGCACAGATGTGACGGTGCTACGTTACGCATGGCGCGGAACATGCTTTCGACGCGTCCGGGGAAGCGTTTTTCCCAGCCGGTGAGCATCTCCTTCATCGCCTGACGCTGCAGGTTCTCCTGCGAGCCGCAGAGGTTGCAGGGGATGATCGGGAACTCCTTGAGTTCCGCGAACTTGGCGATGTCCTTTTCGCGGCAGTAGGCCAGCGGGCGAATCACCATATGGGCGCCGTCGTCGCTGACCAGCTTCGGCGGCATGCCCTTCATCTTGCCGGCGTAGAACATGTTCAGCAGCAGGGTTTCGAGAATATCGTCGCGGTGGTGGCCGAGGGCGATCTTGGTTACGCCGAGCTCTGCTGCGGTGCGGTAGAGAATGCCGCGGCGAAGACGCGAGCAGAGCGAGCAGGTGGTTTTGCCTTCGGGCACTTTCTCCTTGACGATGCTGTAGGTGTCCTCTTCGACAATCTTGAAGGGGATACCCAGTTCGGTCAGGTAGGCCGGCAGTACCTCTTCGGGAAAGCCCGGCTGTTTCTGGTCGAGGTTGACCGCCACCAGTTCGAACTTGACCGGTGCATACTGCTGCAGGTTCATCAGAATATCGAGCATGGCAAAGCTGTCCTTGCCGCCCGACAGGCAGACCATGATCTTGTCGCCATCCTCGATCATGTTGTAATCGGCAATGGCGCGGCCGACTTCTCGGCGCAGTCGCTTCTGCAGCTTGTTGAAGTTAACCTTCTCTGATTTTGAAAGATTTTCCATGGGACAGCTGTTTCCAGGGGAGGGGATGCGCAAAATTCGCGCATTATACAAGTGCCTTGGGGGCGGGGTAAGTGGTTAACACCGAAATGGGACGCAACAATTGAGGAGCGCAGATGCAGGACTTTGAGTGGATTTATGAACGCGCCGTACAGCGCTGTGGCAGCGCAGCCGACCTTGAGGCGCGTCTGCTGCAGCCCCTGAGTGCTGAGGAGGTGGCCGCTATTGCCGATGATCGGGTGCTTTCTACCCTGTGCCGGCGGATTTTTCGTGCCGGGCTCAAGCACAGCCTGGTCGATGCGAAATGGCCGGCCTTCGAGGAGGCGTTCTGGGGCTTCAGGCCCGAGGCGCTGCGCCTGATCTCGGACGAGCAGCTCGAGGAGCGGATGCAGGCTAGCCGCCTGATTCGTCATCTGGCGAAGATGAAAGCGATTCGTACCAATGCCCAGATGATCTTCGAGCTGTCCGAGCAGCAGGGTTCAGCCGCAGCCTTTCTGGCGCACTGGCCGGATACCGATCTGGTTGGGCTGTGGCGCTATCTGAGCAAGCAGGGGGCTCAGCTGGGCGGTAACTCGGCGCCGTATTTTCTGCGCATGCTCGGCCGCGACACCTTTATGCTGACGCAGGACGTCTGCGCGGCGCTGATCGGTCAGGAGATCGTCGACAAAAAACCGACCGCGCAAAAGGCGTTGGCCGACGTGCAGGCGGCGTTCAATCACTGGCACGCCGAGAGCGGGCGGCCCTATACACCGATCAGCCAGATGCTGGCGCTGACCGTCAATTGGCCCTGAGGTCCGCTGCTCTTCGGATCTTGGCGCATACTTGAAGAACATCAGGTGTTGCCATTGGGGGGCCTATGAGTGCGTTGATGAAGATTCGTGCCGCGCTGGTCGCGCGGCGTGCCGAGCAGTTGCAGCGCTTGCAGCAGCTGAAGGAGAGTGCCGCGCGGATCAATGATACGGACTGGAGCGAGCAGGCTCAGGAGCGGCAGAATGATGAAGTGGTCGATGCACTGGGCGTCGAGGTCCTTCAGGAGCTGCTGGCGATCGGCAAGGCGATTGAGCGCATTGATCAGGGGGCGTATGGCATCTGCCTGGACTGTGGCGAGTCCATAGAGTCGGGGCGGCTGACCGCGATGCCCTATGCGCTGTATTGTCTGCATTGTGCCGCCGCACGCGAAGGTCGGTAAGGCGCAGTAATAAAAAAAACGCCAACTCAGGTTGGCGTTTTTTTATGCGGTCTTGCG
>CAYWUD010000205.1:0-4693 GCA_964461355.1 uncultured Pseudomonadales bacterium
CGCGGCCAAGCAGAAACAGCTCGGCATACAGGCAGGCGAGGCGTTCGCGTTCAGGCTCGTCAAGCGGTTTTTGCACCCAATCCTGGCTGCCCGGCGCCAAGGCATCGAGCAGCGGCGCCAGGTTGAGTGCGGCGATCGCCTGCTGCAGGCGCTCATCGGCCTCATACAGAAAGAGCTGTGCCAGCAGGCGATAGAGCGCTGCACGCTGTGTCATCGAGAACGGCGGGTGTTCGTTGATGGCACTCATGCACTCACCTTCTTCAGGCTCACGCGGTTATCGAACCAGTTCTGACCGCCCACCAGCACCGACGGGTTGATCGGCAGGTAATCGTTCATGCCCTGCACGCCGTTGCCCGGCCCCCCTTTGGCCTTGGACCACCAGAGGTTCTCGGCAATATCGGTATCCGCCAGCGGACCTTTGGCCGCCTCAGGCAGGCTGGCCTGCTGCTCGGCGCGCGCTACGGCACCATGCTCCCAGTGACCGGCGCCATGGGCAAAACAGAGCGCACGCGGGTGCACACCCTCAAGCAGCTTGACGCGGTTACGGAACACGCCGACCGGCGCGGTCTCGTTGGCACGGTAGGTATTGCCCTCGGGTCGATGCACGGTTACCTCGACCGTATCACCATCCGTCAGACCAAAACGGCGGGCTGTCTGTGGGTTGATAAAAAGATCGTTGGTGTGCGCGATTTCGGCACTGTATTTCCAGTACGCCGAGCGCCCCTGGGTATGCACATTCCATTTGAAGGTGCTCAGTACCAGCTGATCGTCGGCGACGATGCGCTCGAATCCGGGAATCGGGAACCAGGTCGGCAACAGTGCGCCATTCGGATCGTCGGCATCCAGCCCCACCGAGCGCGCCGCCAGCGGGAAGATCGGGTCCTGCACCTGAATCCGGCGACTCGGCGTCGGGAAACCGCGTACAGCCTGCAGGGTACCTGCAGCATCGGGCATCATGATGCCGATCGCTTCGCCCTTGGCATCGAAAATGACACCGCTGTGCTCATCGATACGACTGCCGGCCAGTTCTTCGGCGGGAACCGGACGTTCGTACAGGCGGTAATCCTTGGCGCGATTCTGATCATGCCAGATGCCGCGGCGCAGGAACTCCTGCCAGCCGGCTTCGCCGCCACCGAATTCGGCGGCAATGTTCTTGTACCACTCGCGGTAGAAGTCTTCGAGACGCTCCCAGGCAAAGTACTGCTCCATGCCACCGCCGATACGCTGGGCCAGTGCCTTGAGGATTTCCTGAACCGGACGCGCCTCGCCAAGCGGCTCGACCAGCGGCTGACGAATACCGGTGTAGGGTACAAGGCTGTAGCTGTTGGTGCCGTGAGCATCCCAGCGTTCCAGACTGGTGGCATCGGGCAGAATCAGATCTGCCAGTGCGGCCTGTTCACTGAAGTTGATGTCGATCGCCACATGGTAGGGAATCATCGCCTCATCGAGCAGCACTTCACGGCAGACGCCGGCTTCCGGGAAGCCATAGGCGGCGCCGAGAGCATAGGACATATAGACCTCGACCTTCGCCCGACCCTCCTTGATATACGGATGAACCAGCTGACCGACCCGCATGTTGTACCAGTGCCAGGAAAGCGGGTATTCGCTCGGGGTGGCCAGTTCACCGAAATAGCGCTTGGAGAAGCTCGGATCGAGCCGTTCGACACGCGCCTGCACCGCTTCGGGCAGATCCTCGTAGGCGGCACTGCCCGGAACGAAGGGGCTGAGCTTCTCAGGTTTGGGGCCGGGAATGCCGATTGACGGCAGATCCCAGAGGCCATAGCGCCCTTTTTTCCAGCCACGCCCATTGGACAGGCACAGCC
The DNA here is from genome assembly GCA_964461355.1 of uncultured Pseudomonadales bacterium. Classification (GTDB taxonomy): domain Bacteria; phylum Pseudomonadota; class Gammaproteobacteria; order Pseudomonadales; family CAYWUD01; genus CAYWUD01. Next base: position 1,824 of record CAYWUD010000205.1, read on the forward strand.
CCCCTTCCATACCGACATTACCGACCAGTACGTCAAGCAGCTTGATGCCCCGGTCGTTGCCGACGCCGTTGTAATGTTTGGCAGATCCGCGGGCCGGCATGGTGGTGCAGTGTGGCGCGGCGGCGGCGAATTCAAGGGCGATGCGCCGGATCTCGGCTGCAGGCACGCCACTTTGCTCCTCGGCCCACTCCGGCGTCCAGGCGGCAATGTGGTTTTTCAAGGCCGTCAGATCGATATTGGCCCAACGTTCGAAAAAGGCGGTATTGACCTTGCCGGCATCGATAATGGCATTACACATCGCATAGGCGATGGCGCCGTCGGAACCGGGGAACACCGGCCAGTATTCGTCCGACTTGCTGGCGGTGGCGCTTGGGCGCACCTCGAAGGTAACCATCTTGCAGCCATGCTCGACGCGCGCCTTCTGAATACGCGGCATCATCGAGATACCGCCCTGATAGGCTTCGAAACAGTTGTTACCGAAATTCAGGATATAACGGCTGTTTTCGAAATCCTGGGTTTCCCATTCGAATTCGCGGCCGTAAAAGCTCATCGCCGGTACACGCTTGTTGTTGGAGCAGATTGCGCGGCGATTGAGGCGGTTCGGCGTTCCGTAAGCATCGGTAAAGCGACTGGTAACGCCCTGGGTCTTGTCGCGGCCGTAGTGGAAGACAAAACGTTCCGGGTGACCGCTGTCACGGGTGGCCTTGAGCTTACCGGCCACTTCGGCGAGGGCTTCATCCCAGCTGACCCGCTTCCATTGGCCCGCCCCGCGCGCACCCACACGCTTGAGCGGGTACAGCAGGCGCTCAGGATAATAGGTGTAACTGAGCATGCCGTTGGCCTTGGCACAGATAGTGCCGCGGCTGTTCGGATCGAGCGGGTTACCTTCGATCTTGCGGACCTTGCCGTCCTGAACATAACCGATCACACCGCAGTGGTTGGTACAGCCGAAACAGATGGTCGGTACGATCTTCGCCTGACGGTAATCGATGGCGGCGCGCTGCGCGCTCAACTGCTCGAGATCGGGCACATGACGGCCATCGAGCAATTTGGAAAAACCGGGCAGCGCAACGGCCCCGGCACTGGCCACACCGACCAGACCTGCCAGCTTGAGGAACTGACGACGGTTGATTTGACTCATGATCGCTTTCCTCAGCGTTGCTCGTAGATGATGTCCTGGTCTTCAGCCGCGAGCTGAACACCGGTATTGACGGCAGGTTCCATCCAGGATTCCAGCCCGACATAGAGCACGCTGGGTTCAGCGCCGGTGCCGGCCTTGAACGGCTGAGCACCGCGCTCTGTAGCGTAATGCGCGGCAGGATCCTCCGGATTGTCGAGATCACCAAAACGGATCGCTTCATTCGGACAGGCGTTCACACACGCAGGCTCAAGGCCAAGGGAGGTGCGATTGAGGCACAGATCGCATTTGTCGGCGCGGCGGGTCTGGGGGTTCATGTAGATCGCGCCGTAGGGGCAGGCTTCGATGCAGTCACCCGCACCGGCGCACTTGTCGTCGTCGATCAGCACACGGCCATCGTCAAGCCGCACGATCGCCTTGTGGCTGCAGGCTTCGATACAGGCGGCGTTCTGGCAGTGCATACAGGCCAGGGGGAGAAACGAGAGCTGCTGAGCACCGTCCTGCTGCAGATAACGCACACGATTGCGAAATCCACCCAGGGGGACCTGGTGTTCGGTTTTGCAGGAGACGCTGCAGGCATGACAGCCGGTGCATCGATCAAGATCAATGACCAGACCGGCACGACGCTGCGTCAGGGAGCGGGGTTCAGTGGGCATGGCCCATGGAATCGGGCGGTTGTCTTTCATCGGGCGTCATCCTTGGCCTGCGATCAAACCCGACAGACGCCCTCTAGGAACAGTGCTCTGGTATTTTTTTTATGCACTGGGCGACCTCCGGACACAGTAGTGCCTGGATGTCTGCAACCCTAAAACGCGGCATGGTTCAATGGCATGCTCAAACGGTTGGTTGTTCATCCCCTGAAGGGGATGGCGGGCGATTATTCACGAAGCTCACGTTAGGGTCAATTTTGCACGCGCTGAAAACAGGCCCAAAAACGGTGCAAACAGGCGCCATACAGCAGATTTACACAAGAAAGTTTTTCGCGCGCTGGCGGATTATTTTTGCAGCCAAGGCCGTGCGGATACCTATGCATCAACGCGCTTTTACGTACCTGCAGGCTGAAAAATCGCAGGCGGCCAGCTGTTTTGCGGCCATTACCCATCTACCGGCCTGATAGCTGAATATGCATTCATTCTGCAGTCATTTATTACGTTTTTTGCGCACTTGCGCTTTATTTTTGGCCAATTAGACTGCACCGCAAAAGGAAAGCGAAAGTTCGAACACTGTGGGGCCGGGAGCCCAAGGATCTGTATCTACAGCTCGCCAACAGATGATTCGATAAGCCAAGCATTTTGCCGCGATGCTTTACGCGCCTTCTATATCGACCATTTCGATTGCAAGGTGTTAACCATGACCAAGAAAATGATGACCCGCATTGATGCGTTTTCCTCTCTGCAGTGGTGGAGTGGCTTTGATCGCGAAGACCTCAACCGCAAGGCGCCGATCAAGCAACAGCGCAACAGCAATGAAACCGTCTGCTGGCCGTTCTACTGCGTATAAGCCAGCGCCGCGTCGCAAAAAAGCCGCATGTTAATGCGGCTTTTTTATTGCCTGTCTATATTGCCCGCTGCGTTTATCTGTTCGGTTAATAGGTGACTTTCGCTTTATAGATAAAGAGTTTGCTACGCTGAAGAATCACGGACAGCAGCGTGCGGGTGAAAGGATGCGCATTAGATCGATCTTCGCGGCCATTGTTTTTATCGGCCATACGGCGGTGGCTTCGGCTGCCGAT
>CAYWUD010000206.1:0-4690 GCA_964461355.1 uncultured Pseudomonadales bacterium
CGATTTTGCCTACCGCATTCATACCGAGGTGGGTAACACCTGCCGCGGGGCGAAAGTGGGCGATCGCATCGTGCCGCTCAACCATACCCTGCGTACCGGTGATCAGGTTGAAATTCTGACCGGCCCCGGCGCACGCCCGAGTCGTGACTGGCTCAACCCCTATCTGGGGTATGTCATGACCTCGCGGGCGAAGGCAAAAATTGCCCACTGGTTCAAGACCCAGGACCGTGACGAGAACATTCACAGCGGACGCACGCTGATCGAAGCGGAGCTCAAGCGTCTGGACCTGCGCGAGGCCGACCTCGAACAGGTGGCGCAGCAGCTCAACCACAGAAATGCCGAGGACATGTTCGCCTCCATCGGTGCCGGTGATCTGCGTCCGACCCAGGTGATCCATGCCGCCCAGCGTCTGCTCGAACCCGAGCGACGCCCCGACGAGATCGTTGCCCGCGCGCCGAAGGCCGACAGCAAGCCGGTCGAGGGCGCCATCAATATTCTCGGTGTCGGCAATCTGATGACGCAGATGGCCAACTGCTGTCAGCCGCTGCCGGGCGATCCGATCATCGGCTATATCACCGTCGGCCGCGGTGTGTCCGTGCATCGGCGCGACTGCACCAACATGCTGCAGCTGCAGGAGCAGGAACCTGCGCGGGTGATCGCGGTGAGCTGGGGGCAGAAAAACGAGGATACCTATCCCGTTGACGTGCTGATCGAAGCCTATGACCGCGGAGGTCTGCTGCGCGATATCACCAGCGTGCTGCACAACGAAAAGATCAACGTGACCGCCGTGCAGAGCCGCAGTAACCGTGAAGAGCACCTGTGCTATATCAGCCTGACCATCGAGATTCCCGGGCTGGCTAAGCTCGGCCGGGTACTCGGTCGCATCAGCCAGTTGCCCAACGTGATCGATGCTCGCCGTAGCCGCAAGGGGGCGATGGCATGAGCACCGAAGCGCGCGGTATCGAACAGCTGCTGCAGCTGATGGCGCGCCTGCGCGATCCGGTTGATGGCTGTCCCTGGGATCAGAAACAGACCTTCGCCAGTATCGTGCCCCATACCCTGGAAGAAGCCTATGAAGTGGCCGATGCGATCGAGCGTGAAGACTGGCCGCATGTGCGCGAAGAACTGGGCGATCTGCTGTTTCAGGTGGTCTATTACGCACAGATGGGGCGCGAACAGGCGCTGTTCGATTTTGACGCCATTGCCCAGGGCATGGTGACCAAGCTGCTGCGCCGGCATCCGCATGTGTTTCCAGAGGGGACGCTGGAGAGTCGCCCCGATCCGTACAACCCGCTGTCGGAAGCCGAGATCAAGGCGAGCTGGGAGCGGATCAAGGCCGATGAACGGCGCGAAAAGGCGGTCCGGGAATCACGCCAGGAGCGCTGGCTCGATGCGGTGCCGGCTACGCTGCCGGCGGTACGCCGTGGGCAGAAACTGCAAAAGCGTGCTGCCCAGGTCGGATTTGACTGGGATGATGCCGCCGGCGCTCTGGCCAAGGTGCGCGAGGAGCTCGATGAACTCGAGGCGGTGCTCGATGATCGCGCGGCGGCAACCGATGAACTGGGTGATCTGCTGTTCAGCTGTATCAATCTGGCGCGCAAGATCGGTGTGGATGCCGATGCGGCGCTGCGCCAGAGCAATCAGAAATTCTATCGCCGCTTCAATGCGATCGAAGCGCGCCTCGGCGGTATCGCCGGGCTCAAGGCGGCTTCGCTGGCCGAGATGGATGCGCTCTGGGATGAGGCCAAGCAGCAGGAGTCCTGATATTCGCCATTACCCCGGCAATAAGAAGCCCGGAAGCCAGCGCTTCCGGGCTTTTTTATTGGGCGCTCATGCGTCCGGCAGCTAGGGCGGGCTGACCATGTCCGGTCGTGCCTCAAGGCAGAAGCGGTAAAAATGCTCGAGCAGCGGCGAGTGGTATTTCTGTTTCGGTGTGACCAGATACAGCGGGCGGCTGAGTTCCAGCGCAAGATCCAGCGCAACAACCCGGCCGCTTTCGATCGCCCAGTGTGCCGCCAGCTGGGACAGGCAGGTCAGCCCGAGGCCAGCGGCACAGGCGTTGATCAGCGCTTCGGTATCGTCCAGCACCAGACTTTCATGCCAGCTGTGAATATGCGGCGCCAGCTGCTGCAGGAACAGCTGGCGGCTGCCCGAGCCCGGTTCGCGCAGCAGCCAGTCAGCGCCTTCAAGGCGTGCGGGATCGAGGCGCGATTCGTCTGCCAGCGGATGCCCCGGGGCGACCAGTACCCGCATCTGATCACGGCCCCAGAGCCGCTGTTCGAGATCCGGATACTCCAGCCGTGCTTCGATCAGGGCAATATCGAGTTCGAATTGCTGCAGCTGTTCGCAGATGTGTACGCTGTTGTCGATCATCAGCTGCTGGCGCCGATGTCCGGTTTTACGACGAAAGTCGGCCAGTAGCTGCGGCAGCAGGTAGCTGCCCAGCGTGCGGCTGGCGCCGATCTTCAGGTGCCCCTGCAGGGGCGCGTCGGCAAACAGCTGTTCGAGCCCTTCACTGCGACTGAGCAGTTCATCGGCCAGGGGGCGCAGGCGCTCGCCGTTGGCATTGAGCTGCAAACGCCCGGGCAGACGGTCGAAGAGATCACGCCCGAGTTGTTGCTCCAGGGTTTTCAGGGCCATACTGACCGCCGGTTTACTGAGATACAAACGGTCGGCCGCCAGCCCCAGATTCTGGTGATGGGCAACGGCAAGAAACACGCGCAGCTGTTTGAGGGTGATCGACATCCGGGCACCGGGTAGTGGCAAATAGAAGCTCATCGGCAGCGGCGGCCAACGGCACAATTACTATAACCTGATACCTACTGACTGTGGTGTCCGACGCTGCCCTTCGGTTGCGGGCACTAGACTGGACTACAGCGGTGCGTACAGAGAGGGGAGAGGCATGGCAAATGCTCATCAGTTTTTGCAGCGCAATATGGCGCTGCTCGATCAGATGCTGGAGGACACCATTCGCGCCGATCAGGGCAGCGAACTGACCGACAAGATCCAGCAGATACGGACGTTGGCCGCATCGGCCCGGCAGGAGGGCGCCGATCGCAGTGCGCTGCTCGAGCTGCTGCGCCAGCTTGATGATGACGAACTGCTGCCGGTGGCACGGGTATTCAGCCAGTTTCTCAACCTCGTCAACATTGCCGAACAGCACCATGGCCTGAGTCGTCAGTTTCTGCGCGAGGCCGAGGCCGAAGGGCCCCTGGATGAACTCTTTGCCCGGCTGAAGGCGCAGCAGTTCAGCGCCGAACAGATTCTTGCCGTGGTCGCAGAACTCAGTCTCGAGCTGGTGCTGACCGCGCACCCGACCGAAGTGACCCGGCGCACCCTGATCCGCAAGTATGCCGAGATCAACGAATGCCTGACCGAGCTCGAGCACGATGATCTCCTTCCCGAGGAGGAGCGCCGTCTGCAGCGGCGTCTGCGTCAGCTGCTGGCCCAGGCCTGGCATACCGAAGAGATCCGGCATCAGCGGCCGACGCCGATCGACGAGGCCAAATGGGGACTGGCAACCATAGAGCACAGCCTCTGGCAGGGGCTACCCGATTTTCTGCGCCTGCTCGATGAAGCCCTGCAGCGCCATTTCGGCCAGCGCCTGGAACCGCGCATGGTGCCGGTGCGTTTTGCCAGCTGGATGGGCGGGGATCGCGATGGCAACCCCTTTGTGACCGCCGAGGTCACGCGCAAGGTACTGCTCTTGTCGCGCCGGGTGGCCTGCGATCTGTGGCTGCGTGAACTCAAGCCGCTGACCTCGGAACTTTCCATGCACCGCGCCAGCGCGGCGTTGCTGGCAGCCATTCCCGAGGCTGAGCGCGAACAGCCCTATCGTGCGGTGCTGCGCGAGCTGCGCCGGCGTCTGGAGCTGACCCGCAGCTGGCTCGATGACAGTCTCGAGTCGGTGCAGAGCGTGCATGCCGATCTCCTGCTCGACAACATCGAACTGCAGCAGGCGCTGCAGCTCTGTTATGACTCTCTGCATGCCTGCGGTCTGGGCGTGATCGCCGAGGGTGAGCTGCTCGACTGTCTGCGCCGTGCCTACAGCTTTGGTCTTGGCCTGATCCGGCTCGACATCCGTCAGGATTCCGAGCGTCATGCCGAAGCCATTGCCGAAATCTGCCGTTATCTCGAACTCGGCGATTATCTGCAGTGGTCCGAACTGCAGAAGCAGCAGTTCCTGCTGGCCGAACTCGAGAATCGGCGTCCGTTGCTGCCGCGTACCTGGCAGGCCAGTGCCGAGGTGGAGGAGGTGCTCGAAACCTGCCGTACCGTTGCCGCACAGTCGGCGCAGGCGCTGGGCAGCTATGTGATCTCGATGGCCGGGCAGCCTTCCGATGTGCTGGCGGTACTGCTGCTGCTCAAGGAAAGCGGCTGTCGGCATCCGCTGCGGATCGTGCCGCTGTTCGAAACGCTGGATGACCTCAATGGTGCCGGAGATGTGATCGAGCGCCTGTTGCAGCTGCCCTGGTATCGCGCCTATACCGGCGGACATCAGGAGGTGATGATCGGCTACTCCGATTCCTCCAAGGATGCCGGCCAACTCGGTGCGGCCTGGGCCCAGTACCGGGCTCAGGAACGTCTGGTGGAGGTCTGTGCGCAGGCCGATGTCAGGCTGACCCTGTTTCATGGTCGCGGAGGCACCATCGGGCGCGGGGGCGGTCCGGCCCATGCGGCTATCCTGTCG
>CAYWUD010000207.1:0-4668 GCA_964461355.1 uncultured Pseudomonadales bacterium
ACTACAACCTGCCGTTGATCCTGTTCGGCTGGATTGCGGCGATGGTGCTCTGAGCGCCCGCCTGCAGTATGCGATAAACCCCGGCCTGACCGGGGTTTATGGTATCTGCGCATTCCTTTGCCGGGCGCTTTGGGGCAGACTAGCGCCGCAGTAACCTGAAGGAGAGGCAGTTGTCCGAACCGAGTGATTTTGTCTACAACCCCTATGGTCTGAACGACTATCAGCTCTGGCTGCTGGGGGGCTCGGCACCGCTGGTGGCGATCAATCGTGAACTCGGTTGTCGCTATGATCTGCCCGAGCTGGTACAGGCGACCCCACAAGAGCTGGGGCGCTGGCGTATGCACCTGGAAAAGTCCTGGGATGTACGCACCCGCAAGGATCTGCTGCGCATCCTGAACTGGCTGGGAGAGCACGGCGGACACCGTCAGCGCTTCGAGCAGATGCAGAACCGTCTGCGGCTGATGGGACTGACCGAACGGCGTGCCTTTCTGGCGCGGTTGCCCGAATCCGAGCAGGGCGCCTGGATGTTCGTCAACGACAGCATTCCCGAACTCGAGCAGGTCGGCATTCTGGGCTGGGATCTGGCGCGGTATAACTACCTCTGTCGTCAGGGGCTGCTGCTGGGGATGCTCGAGCCGATGGAGGCCTGGTATCTGCAGGATGTCGCCGGCCGCTTCGCCATGGGCTATTTCGCCAACTGGGCCGAATACTGCCTGAGTTTCTGTTTTGGTTATGCCCACTGGCGTGGGCCCTCGCTGCAGGTGCAGCAGTATGTCAACGATCTGTTCAACCACCTGGCCGATGATGAATACAGTCCGCTCAAGCGGATGGAGTGGATTCTTGACCTGCCCCCGGAGATGCCCCAGCCCGATAGCCTGGTGGAAGATATGAAGTCAGTGGAGAAATAAGATGACCCCGATCGGAATTGACCTTGGCACAACCAACAGTCTGATCTGTGCCTGGCGTGACGGGGCTGCGCAGTTGATCCCCAATGCTCTGGGGCAGTACCTGACGCCGTCGGTGGTCAGTATTGACGACAACGGCTCGGTACTTGTCGGCCAGGCCGCTCAGGAACGCCTGTTGACCCATCCCGAGCGCAGTGCCGCGGCATTCAAGCGCCTGATGGGTACCGATCACCGTTTTGCACTGGCCGAACACCGTTTTACGCCTGAAGAGCTGTCTGCTCTCGTGCTGCAATCGCTGAAGGCGGATGCCGAAGCCTATCTGGGTGAAGAACTCGGTGAGGTGGTGATTTCGGTGCCGGCCTATTTCAATGACGCCCAGCGCAAGCGCACCCGCCATGCCGCCGAACTGGCAGGCCTCAAGGTGGGACGTCTGATCAATGAGCCGACCGCTGCAGCACTGGCCTATGGCATGCATGAAGCGGCTGACGAGGATCGTTTTCTGGTCTTCGATCTTGGCGGTGGTACCTTTGATGTGTCGATTCTCGAGCGCATGGACCCGCTGCTGGAAGTACATGCCTCGGCCGGTGACAACTTTCTCGGCGGCGAAGATTTTACCCGGCTGCTGGTCGATGCGTTCTGTGCTGAGCACGCGATCGAGTTTGATGAACTGCCGCTGGAAGAGGGGCGGCGCCTCAGTGCCCGCGCCGAACAGGTCAAGTGCCAGCTGGCGCAGGGCGCTCAACGCCTGCATCTGGAGCATGCCGGAGCGGAACTCAGCCTCGAGGTGGATTCGGCGCGTTTTGCCAAGCTGGCCGAGCCGCTGCTGGCGCGTATGCAGCAGCCGCTGGAGCAGGCGCTGCGTGATGCGCGGCTCAAACCGTCGCAGCTCGATCGCATCATTCTGGTCGGGGGCGCCACGCGTATGCCGCTGATTCGTCAGCTGGTGACGCGTCTGTTTGGCCGTTTCCCGAGCTGCGAGATCGATCCCGATACCCTGGTGGCCCGCGGTGCGGCCGTGCAGGCGGCGCTGAAAGCACGCGATCAGGCGGTGCAGGAAGTGGTGCTGACCGACGTCTGCCCCTATAGCCTGGGCACCGAAGTCAGCATGCAGCTCACCGGCGGCGATCAGCGTGACGGCCTGTTTCATCCGATCATCGAGCGCAATACCGTGGTGCCGGTGTCGCGGATGGAGCGCTTTACCACCGCCCATGATGATCAGAAGCTGATCCGCGTGGGGGTCTATCAGGGCGAAAACCGCCTGGCCCGCGACAACGTGCTGCTCGATCAGCTCGAGATCGAAGTGCCGCCGGGACCGGCGGGTAGCGAGCATATCGATATCCGTTTCAGTTTTGATATCAACGGTCTGCTCGAAGTGGAGGTCGAGGTGGCGAGCACCGGCGCCAGTGCCAGCAAGCTGATCGACAACAACCCGGCCGGTCTGACCGAAGCGCAGAAACAGGCCAGTCTGGAGAAACTGCAGGGGCTCAAGATTCATCCGCGTGAGCAGCTGGAAAACCGCACTCTGCTGGCGCGTTCGGAACGGCTGTACCGTCAGTTGCGCGGTGAAGAGCGTATGCATGTCAGCAAGGCGATCGCCGACTTCGAGCGCGAGCTCGATTCCCAGGACAAGCGTCGGATTCGTGATGCGCGCGAGCATCTGAATCAGCTTCTGGGCGAGCTGGAGGAGCTGTAGGCGCCATGAGTAACTGCTGGGCTGTGCTGGGCATCGAGCCGACCGAAGAGCAGAAAGCGATTCGGCTGGCCTACGTACAAGGGCTCAAACGCTGTCACCCGGAGGAAGATCCGGAGGGCTTTCAGGCGCTGCGTGAAGCGTTTGAAGAAGCCCGGCAGCTGGCCGAGCGCGGTCTTGCACTCGAGTCTGGAGAGGACGCTGAAGAGCGTGCCTTTGCCGATTGGCTGGCACGGCAGTCGGAGTTTGTGCAGCGGACCGAAGCGCTCTATCGACAGCCGCAGCAGCGCTTTGATCCGGAAGTCTGGCGCGCACATCTGGCCGGCATCGATACGCTGGATCTGGAAGAGCGGTTGCATCTGGGTGCCGATCTCTTCCAGTGGCTGCTGGCCCGGCCGCGGTTGCCGGGTGTGGTCTGGGGCTGGCTGGCGGAGCGTTTTCAGTGGCGTGAGCGTCAGCTCGAGCTGCAGCGGATCAGCGGCAGCCCCGAAGCGGTTGATTTTCTGCTGGGACGCCTGGACGAGCCGCTGCCGGCGGATTATTACGCCGATCTTGAGCGTTTCTCCTTTGCCGAGCAGGAAGCGCTGCTCGATCATGCTTCGGCCCTGGAGGCTGCCAGCTATCACCGCGATTACGAACAGATCGAGCAGCTGTTGCAGCGTGACACCGAGTTGCCGCGCACGCTGAACAGTTACCTCGAGCGGGTACGGATTCGGGCCGCGCGGCTTTTTCCTCAGGATGAATACCTGGAACCGGCGCTGGCCACAGCCGAACGCCTGCTGGCGGCCGGGGTCGGTGAGGCGCGCGATCTCCTGGAGGAGCAGGCCTGGCTGTTGATGATTCTCGAGCGTGACGAGCAGGCGACCGAGGTGGCCTGGCGATTGTGGCTCGAAGAGGGTGAAGACAGCGCCCTGCGTCTCTTGATGCGGATCGAACTCGATAATCTGCATCTGGCCAATGCCCAGCGCCTGATAGCCGAATACCGTCAGGTTGCGCGTTATCAGCTGTGTATGGAGCAGCTGGCCGGCGTGCTGGGACGACGGATCGACGATCATCGTGACAGCGATGATGCCGAACATCAGCGCCAGGCGGTACTGGCCGAGATGCTGCTGTGGCTTGAAGACGGGCGCCGTGAGCGCCTTGATGTGCCGCAACTGGCCGATGCCGATGAGCTTGCGGTGTATGCGCTGCTGCGTCTGGCTGCGACGCTGGCGGATCTGAAGGCCGAGCCTGCCCGACAGGATCTGCGCGCGCTGCTGGCCGAGCGGCTGGAACGCTGTCTGGACGACGAATCAGGGCTGGATCCGCGTTTTTCCCGGGAGCGACGTACCTGGCACCGGGTCTGTGCGCAGGCTGCGGCGATGCTGCAGCGCTTCGAACTCGAGGCGCGGCTCTGGGGGCGCTACTGCACCCTGTGGCCCGATGCTGCCAAGGGCGTCTGGCTCAGCTGGATCAATGCGGCCCTGAACAGCGGTGATGATCGCTGTCTGCAACAGGCTGTGTCGGCCCTGCCCGAGCAGCAGGGCAGTCTGCGTCAGCTGGCGCTGGGGTATCTGAGTTTTCTCAAGGGTGATGATCAGGGGGCGGCATCCTGTGCCGAGGCTGCGTTGTTGCAGGCGCCGGATGAGTTTGACGGTTTTGGTCTGCTGGCCGATATCGCGTCGCGTCATCAGTCGCTCGAAGGACTCTGCCAGGTGCTTGATCGTCTGCAGGGGCGCGTGAGTCCCGAGGAGTTCAGGGCGCTGTGTGCGGTGCCCCTGCACTGGTGCGGGCCCAAGCTGCTGGAGCGTCTGCTGCAGCAGGGGCAGCTGGATGAGCTGGCCCATTACCGCTTCCTGATTCAGCTGCAACCCGAGCCCGAGCTGTTCTGTCAGTTGATTCTTGAAGCGCTTGATCAGGTTTCCAGCGACGAACCCTCGCTCTGGGGGCGTCTGGTCAGTGAAACGCGCGCCACGCTGGAGCTGTTGCAGCAGCGTTAGCCGCGTACGGTTTTGCTGTCAGCGCTGCGCTCAAGCATTTTGCTGCAGCTGGTCGTAGAAGGCGCGCAGCAGATCCTGGGTGCTGATGATGCCG
>CAYWUD010000208.1:0-4665 GCA_964461355.1 uncultured Pseudomonadales bacterium
ACCTCCGACCCCTTCCTCCCGAAGGAAGTGCGCTACCAGGCTGCGCTACACACCGTAAAACGTCATATTGTAAAGTGGTCGGTGTGAGAGGATTCGAACCTCCGACCCCTTCCTCCCGAAGGAAGTGCGCTACCAGGCTGCGCTACACACCGACAGATCTCGCTGCGGGAACAGTGCGTCCCTCAGCAGATGCGGCGCATTATACAGAGCCCGATTAATGAGTCAACCGTCTGCCCCGCCTTTCTCTCGTATTCGCAGAGAAGCGGGCAACCCACCGCCCCAGAGCCTTGTACAGCTGCCACCAAAACCGGCGCACCCGCGCTCGAACGGAGCACGCAGACAGCCAAAAGGGGCGACGCAAACAAAAAACCCGGCCAAAGCCGGGCGTTTGATCAAGTCAATTCAAGCACGACAGGACTTGAGCGTTTCAGCGATCAGGAATGCAAGCTCCAGCGCCTGATCGGCATTCAGACGCGGGTCGCACTGGGTCTGATAACGCCGCCCCAGTTCCGCTTCTGTCAGATTATGCGCACCGCCAATACACTCGGTCACGTTCTGTCCGGTCATCTCGAAATGCACACCGCCTGCATGCGTCCCCTCCGCCCGATGCACGGCGAAGAAACCACGCATCTCCTGCAGAATACGATCGACCGAGCGGGTTTTCAGACCATTGCTGGCCGTTACGGTATTGCCGTGCATCGGGTCCGAACTCCAGATCACCGAACGCCCCTCGCGCTTGACCGCCTGGACCAGCGGCGGCAGCAGCTCCTCGATACGCTCGGCGCCCATCCGCACGATCAGCGTCAGCTTGCCCGGATCGTTTTCCGGATTCAGACGATCAATCAGACGCAGCAGCTCATCAGCCGTAATGCTCGGGCCCGCCTTCAGACCGACCGGGTTACCGACACCGCGCAGAAACTCCACATGAGCACCGTCAAGCTGACGCGTACGGTCACCGATCCAGAGCATGTGCGCCGAACAGTCATACCAGTTTCCGCTCAGACTGTCCTGACGCGTCAGAGCCTCCTCGAAATCGAGCAATAATGCTTCGTGCGAGGTAAAGAGGTTGGTTTCGCGAATCGCCGGGGTTGTTTCGGTCGTCACGCCACAGGCGCGCATAAAGGCCAGCGCTTCATCAATGCGACCGGCAAGATGCTGATAGCGTTCGCCCAGCGGGCTGCTGGCCACAAAATCCAGGTTCCAGGCATGTACCTTGTTAAGGTCGGCAAACCCGCCCTGAGCAAAGGCCCGCAGCAGGTTCAGACTGGCCGCAGCCTGGTTGTAGCACTGCACCAGTCGCTCCGGATCGGGAATGCGCGCCGTCTCGGTAAACTCGATACTGTTGACGATATCGCCACGGTAACTCGGCAGCGCTACCCCTGCACGGGTTTCCATATTGCTCGAACGCGGCTTGGCAAACTGCCCCGCAAGGCGCCCCACCTTGACCACCGGACAGGCCGCACCGAAGGTCAGAACAACAGCCATCTGCAACAACACCTTGAAGGTATCGCGGATGTTGTTGGCATTGAACTCGACAAAACTCTCGGCACAGTCCCCCCCCTGCAACAGGAAGGCCTGACCGTCCGCCACCGCCCCCAGACGACGCTGAAGATCACGAATTTCACCGGCAAACACCAACGGCGGCAGCCCGGCCAGCTGCTGGCGCACAGACTCCAGATGACCACGATCCGGATATTCCGGCTGCTGCACAATCGGATGATTGCGCCAACTCTGCAGATCCCAGCTCATACCACATCCTTCCTTTACTGCTGTAACTCTGACTGCGGCATCCCTCGACACCGAACACGACAACGGCGCGGCATTATTGAACCGAAAAGCAAACCGCCCGCAAGGGCCCATCATGGCGCCTTACGGGCGGTGAAGCAATCGAGGGATACCCCAGAGAAGCGGCCTAGTCCTGCGGCCCGCGTGCCACCGGATGACGTGGATCGCAGATCCAGTCACTCCAGGATCCGACATACAGCCGCGGCATCGGATGCCCCGACAGACAGAGCGCAAACAGGTTATGACAGGCCGTAACCCCCGAGCCACAGTAACAGACCACCTCGCCATCAAGATCGGCAAAACGCTCCTGCAACTGGGCCACAGGCTGAAAAAAACCCGAGGGCGTCAGATTGTCCATGAAAGGACGGCTCAAAGCGCCGGGAATATGGCCTGCAACAGGATCGAGCGGATTCGGATCACCCAGGAAGCGGCGGTAATCACGGGCATCGACAAGCGTCAAGGCATCATCGGACAACCGCTGACAGAGCTCCTCGGTGGTGACAACCCAGTCATGATGATACAGAGGCTGCCAGCGACTGGGAGCCACCGGACTCAGCGCAGCGGTCAATCCGCCACCTGCGGCACGCCAGGCATTGAGACCGCCATCGAGCAGACGCACCCGCGTATGCCCGGCCCAGCGCAGCATCCACCAGAGACGGGTTGCCGCCATCGCCCCGCCGGCATCATCGTACACCACCACCGGCTGATCCGGCGTTATGCCCTGACGCTGCAGCCAGCAGGTAAACTGCTCCTCATCCGGCAGAGGATGTCGCCCCCCCAGACCGGAAAACGGCGGTGCCGAAAGCTCTGCTTCAAGATCGGCGAAACTGGCACCCGGGATATGCCCGGTAAGATAGACAAAGCGCGCACTGGCCGGATCCGACAGCGAGAACCGACAGTCAATCACACGATAATGATCCAGCTGTTCCTTGAGCTCGACTGCAGTAATTAACAGATCACTCATCATCAGCGCTCCCCTCTCCCTTTACTTCTTGGACCGACGATCGCCCCACCTGATCCCCGACCACGTAATTTTCTTCCAGATCACCAGGCACCCAGGCTTCGGATTTAAGCTCGGGACTTACCAGAATACGGGTCGTCTCCGGAGCCTCCGTCTCTGCGCGCGCCTCCGACGAATGCCCATAGCGCGCGTCAGACAAGGATTCCGGCTGGTGCGGCAATGGCTCCACAATCAGCCGTTCCTCCTCCGCAGGGACGGGCTCGACAGGCCAGTACAGCCCCAGAGCGATCAACACCACAGCACCACACAATCCCAACCAATGAACTCGTGACAACACATGCACTCTCCAGCAGACCCTGTCTTGAATAACTGTACAAAGAGCCAACTGCGGCAAACAAGCAAAAAAAAACCGCCGAAGCGGTTTTGATCAGGCAAACAACAGATTCGACAGCTCGCCGGACGTTTTACGCAAATGGATGCTGAGCATGCGTGAAATCGCCTTCAGAATCTTGGCCGCAATGGCCGGCTCTGTTTCGAGCAGCTTGTTGAAATCATCACGCTTGAGCAGCAGCAGTGACGCATCGGTCGCAGCCCTCACCGTGGCAGAGCGCGGCAGACCGTCGATAATCGCCATTTCACCGACTGACTGCCCCTCCTTGAGGGTGGCAATCAGCGACTCCTGGCCGTTATCACGCTGCTTGAGGATATGCAGAATTCCGTCGGTCAGAAAGCACACATAATTACCGTGCGCACCTTCCTTGAAGACCACGGTATCCGCCGGCACCTCATGCGGGCGCAGAAACGCGGCCACACGATCAAGCTCTTCGGCCGTCAGCTGCGCGAACAGGCTGTTATTCATCAATACCTGCTTGATATTGCTTTGCATCTAGTCACTCCAGTGCAGATTACCCGATGGCAGGTCTGTAAAAAGTATAAGCCCCCTGAGCCGGGGCGCCTATTGTACAGGTCACATTTCCCATCCGCCCCAGAGCAACACTCAAGTATTCTCACTGCCGGTCGATAGCTCTGTTATATCCGTTCGAGAGCGCCACCATGTTTGACCTCAGCCTTCTCAACCCCGGCCTTGAGCACCAGTTTCGCCCGGCACAGGCCGGCCCCAGCGAGTCCGGCAACCCCGCGCGAGTGTCCTCTGAAACCCCACCGGTCGCAGAACCGGGCACATCGAAACCACGCCTGACGCCGGTGCGCCAGTCACTGGACTTCGCCCAGCATCAAAGTCTGGAACTGAGCCTTAAAACCCGTGATGGCGACCAGATTACCCTGAGCCTTAGCGCCTTGACGGCTCATTCCGAACACCAGGATAGCGGCGGGTCTGCGCGAACAAGCCTCAAGAGCAATCAGTTGCAGCTCAGCATCAATGGCAGTCTGGACGATCAGGAACTTGAGGACCTGAATCAGTTTCTGGGCCAGGTCGAAGAACTCGCCCAGAGCTTTTACGGCGGCGATCTCGCCGGCGCCTTCGAACTGGCTCAGGAGTTTGATATCAGCGGGACGGAGCTGGCCAGCTTCAACCTCAACCTTTCCTCCCAGACCCAGATGCGCCAGGTCCGTGAATACCGAAGCATCGAGGGACGCCCGCAGCTGGCAGACGGGCTGATGCAGGAGATGAGCCAGTACCTCAACAGGCTGCTGGAAAGCGCCGACTCAGCCAACCACCTCGCCTCGGTTGACGACCTGCTCACACCGGTACTGGACTGGCTGGATCAGGGCGACGGCCTGTTCAGCCGCATAAACCAGAACCTCCTCGACGAACTGCTCCCCATGGCATAGCTCGCAGCAACCACCCGATCCGACATTGTTGAGATATAAAAAAACCCCGCTTCCGAAGAAGCGGGGTTTTCACTATGGCGCGTCCGGGAGGATTCGAACCTCCGACCGCCTGGTTCGTAGCCAGGTAC
>CAYWUD010000209.1:0-4659 GCA_964461355.1 uncultured Pseudomonadales bacterium
AGCAGTTGGCTTTTAACCAATTGGTCGAAGGTTCGAGTCCTTCACGACCCACCATCTTGAAAAATCGGATGTGATCGTTATAATTCGCGTCCATAAGTTTTGGGTCGTTAGCTCAGTTGGTAGAGCAGTTGGCTTTTAACCAATTGGTCGAAGGTTCGAGTCCTTCACGACCCACCATACAATTCCCCGATAGCTCAGTTGGTAGAGCAAATGACTGTTAATCATTGGGTCGCTGGTTCGAGTCCAGCTCGGGGAGCCAAATAAAAAAAGGCCGGTTGCAACAACCGGCCTTTTTTTTGTTATGCCTGATTAACGCGACGGGTGCCGGGGAGAGGCCTGCGCGAAAGAGAACGCTCAAAGAAGCGTCAAACCTGTGGTTCTGATGAGGATTGCCTGTGTCTCTTTTGCAACACGGAGTGCTTGGTTGTGCTCTGGCGATGGATGCTTTCGCCGTCTCGGTTTCCAGCAGTGTCAGTATCAAGCAGCGCCGCTTTGTGCATGCGCTGCGCATTGCCCTCTGCTTTGCCCTGTTTCAGGCGCTGATGCCCCTGCTTGGCTGGTTGATGGGGCAGGCTGCGGCTGATTTTGTGCGTGAAGTGGATCATTGGCTGGCTTTCGGCCTGCTCGGACTGGTGGGGGGGCAGATGATCTGGCAGGCCCTCCAGGCCGATGATGATGAGCCGGCGGTCAGTCCGTTGAAGCTGACCTTACTGCTGTCACTGGCGGTGGCCACCAGCATCGATGCGTTTGCTGTCGGGGTCAGCTTTTCGCTGGTCGATCAGGCGATTCTGCGTCCGGTGCTGGTGATCGGTCTGATCACCTTTGTGCTCTCCTGGTTCGGCTGTTATCTCGGTGGCCGTATCGGCTGTCTGGCCTGTGGGCGGCGTATGGAAATGCTGGCCGGGCTGGTGCTGATGGCGCTGGGCGGCAAGATTCTGTGGGAACATATCGCACTCTGATCGGTCTATCCTTCCATGACACAGATCCGGTTCTGCGAGCGGCGTCACGGCTCGCCTCTTTGCAGCTGTAACCCTTGAGGCAATCGTCTTAGGCTGCCTGCAACCGGACACTTGAGGACAGGAGAAAACATGAACAAGGTGCTCCCGCTGGTTGCCGCCGCCCTACTGGTCAGTGGCTGTCAGACCACCAACCCCTATACCGGGGAAACGGAATTCAACAATACCTCGACCGGAGCGGCGCTCGGCGCGCTCGGCGGTGCTGTGGTCGGTGCGCTGGCCAACGGCAAGGATGGTGCTCTGGCGGGCGCCGCGATCGGTGCCGCCGGTGGTGCCGGCTGGGGTTACTACATGGATCGTCAGGAAGCAGAGCTGCGTGCGCGGCTGCAGGGTACCGGTGTGCGTGTACAGCGCAGCGGCGATAACCTGAAGCTGATCATGCCGGGCAATGTGACCTTCCCGACCAATGGCTACGATGTGCGTTCTGACTTCTATCCGGTGCTCGGTTCCGTGGCGCTGGTGTTCAAGGAGTTCGACAAGAACGGCATCGAGGTGCGCGGTTATACCGACAATACCGGTGGCTATCAGTACAACGTCGATCTGAGCGTCAAGCGTGCCCAGAGTGTGGCGACCTACCTGATGAATCAGGGGGTGGCGGGTAATCGCATGAGTGTCTACGGACTGGGGCCGGAGCAGCCGATCGCCAGCAACAGCACTGCACAGGGGCGTTCCTTGAACCGCCGGGTCGAAATTGACCTGCGCCCGCCCATGCAGCCTTGAGGTGTTCCCGATAATAAAAAAGCCCGCATCAGATGCGGGCTTTTTTATTATCGCAGCGCTCGACGTTGCAGAGGGTGTCGAGTGCTGCGCTCAGCAGGCTCAGGCGTTGTTGGCCTTGGCCTTGGCTTCGGCGTCTGCCTGAATTGCCGTCAGGGCGATGGTGAAAACGATATCGTCAACCAGCGCACCGCGGGACAGGTCGTTGACCGGCTTGCGCAGGCCCTGCAGCATCGGACCCACGCTGATGACGTCAGCCGAGCGCTGCACCGCCTTGTAGGTGGTGTTACCGGTGTTGAGATCCGGGAAGACGAACACGGTGGCCTGGCCAGCGACCTCGGAGTTCGGTGCCTTGCTGCGGGCCACGCTCTCGACGGAGGCTGCGTCGTACTGCAGCGGGCCATCGATCAGCAGGTCCGGGCGTTTTTCCTTGGCGATTTCGGCCGCTCTGCGCACCTTCTCGACATCTGAACCCTGACCGGATGAGCCGGTGGAGTAGCTGATCATCGCCACTTTCGGTTCGATGCCAAAGGCCTTCGCCGAGTCGGCAGACTGGATGGCGATATCGGCCAGTTCTTCGGCGCCCGGATCCGGGTTCACCGCGCAGTCACCGTAGACCAGCACCTGGTCGGGCAGCAGCATGAAGAAGACCGAGGATACCAGCTTGGCATCGGGCTTGGTCTTGATCAGCTGGAAGGCCGGGCGGATGGTGTTGGCGGTGGTGTGTACGGCACCGGAAACCAGACCGTCCACCTCGTTCAGGGCCAGCATCATGGTGCCCAGTACGACGGTGTCTTCAAGCTGGGCGGTTGCCATCGGCGCATTCAGGCCCTTGTGCTTGCGCAGTTCGACCATCGGGCCGACGTAGCGTTCGCGTACTTCGTCCGGATCCAGAATCACCAGACCTTCCGGCAGCTTCAGGCCCTGCCCTTCGGCAACCTGAACGATCTCTTCACGCTTGCCCAGCAGGATGCACTGAGCGATACCGCGTTCCTGACAGATCGCAGCGGCGCGGATGGTGCGCGGTTCGTTGCCTTCGGGCAGGACGATGCGTTTTTTCGCATCCTGAGCACGCTTGACCAGCTGGTAGCGGAAGGCCGGCGGCGAGAGGCGCTGGGTCTTCTGTACGCCGCAGCGCTCTTTCAGCCACTCGGCGTTCAGGCGCTCGGCTACGCGGTTCATCACCAGTTCGATGCGCTCGCGGTCATCGATCGGCACTTCGTTGTTCATGCGATCGAGGCGGGTTGCGGTGGTGTAGGAGTTGCTGCTGGTCGAGAGGATCGGCAGGCCGGAGCTTTGAATGGCGTTCTTGCACAGGGCGTAGATGTTCGGGTCCGGCTCCACGCCGTTGGTCAGCAGCAGGCCGGCCAGCGGTACGCCATTGGCGGCTGCCAGAGACGACGCCATGATGATGTCGTCGCGGTCTCCCGGGGTGATCACCAGAGTGCCCGGCGAGAGGAATTCGGTAATGTTGGCGGCGGTACGGGCGCACAGCACGGTGTTCTTGACGCGGCGGTAGTCGTGCTTGCCGGCATGGATCAGCTTGGTGCCCAGGTAGTCATGGATATCGCGGGTACGCGGTGAAGACAGCGCCGGATCCCAGGGCAGGTAGCCGATCGGCTCAAGCGGCTTGCGCGAGAGCTCCGGAATACGGGACATCTGGCCGCCGACATTAAGCTGTTCGTAGACGCCACGCGGCACCTTGTTGAGGATGTAACCGAGCACGCGCGGGTTGTTGAGGCCGCCGTAGTTGGCCGCGGCAATCTCCAGACGCTCGCCGACGGAGTCCAGACCGTCTTCGAGCAGGGTGGTGACCAGGATCACCTCGGCGCTCAGGCTGCGCACGATTTCGGCGTTCAAGCGGGTGAAGTAGGGGGTCTCCCGGGTGGGAACCAGCCCTTCCACAACCACTACTTCAGCATCCTGTGCCACCTTGGAAAATTCGGCAACGATCTCTTCCATCAGTTCGTCGCGCTTGTTGTTGCCCAGCATGTCTTCGACCCGGGTCAGCGGGATCGGCTTGGGCGGCTCCTGATTCATGGTGCGACCGATCATCAGCGTGGAGCGCTCCGGGCCGGAGTCGCTGCGGTGCTGCTGGGCGATCGGTTTGAAGAACTTGACCTTGAGCCCTACGTTGTCGAGGGCGCGCACGAGCCCCAGAGTGACAGAAGTAAGGCCGCAGCCGGAACTGGTAGGTGCAATATAAAAGGTATGCATTGGGTAACCCCGCCAGAGGGAGATCTGGACGTGTGATTGGGTGGACAGATCGACGAGGGGGGCTGACTTTATGGGTCAGGGAACATCGCCGGAGGCCGGTTGGGCGGTGCTGTCCGTTAGGTATAGCTAAAAACAGTCAAGGCAGCCTCGCAGAGGCTGCCTTGATGGTCAACACAACACCCTGTGTTTAGTCGACCAGGGCAGCGGTGTCGCGTGCAATCATCAGTTCTTCATTGGTGCAAACGACCAGAGCCGGAACGCTGTCAGCCGGGCTGATCAGACCTTCCTTGCCACGGAAGGCCGCTTCGTTGGCTTCTTCGTCGAGTTTGAAGCCCAGTACGCCCAGCTGGTTCAGAACCTTGGCGCGCAGGATCGGACCGT
This sequence comes from uncultured Pseudomonadales bacterium, assembly GCA_964461355.1. Lineage (GTDB taxonomy): Bacteria > Pseudomonadota > Gammaproteobacteria > Pseudomonadales > CAYWUD01 > CAYWUD01. The sequence goes on from CAYWUD010000209.1 coordinate 4,332, forward strand.
TTTCGCCGATACCACCGGTGAAGGCCAGGGCGTCGATGCGATCCATGGACATGGCCAGACCGGCCAGTTGCTTGGCCAGTACGTAGCAGAAGATGTCCAGAGCCAGGGTAGCGCGCTCATGACCTTCCAGGTACGCGTCTTCGACGGTACGGCAATCGTTGGACAGGCCGGAAATACCGAGCAGGCCGCTCTTCTTGTTCAGCATGTCGGTGATTTCGTCCAGGCTCATGCCGTGCTCGTGGTGCAGGAAGCTGAACAGGTTCGGATCCACGTTGCCGGAACGGGTACCCATGACCAGGCCTTCCAGCGGGGTCAGACCCATGGTGGT
>CAYWUD010000210.1:0-4628 GCA_964461355.1 uncultured Pseudomonadales bacterium
GTTGCGGCCTTCGGAGCCGATCTCCGAGCACAGCAGCACCTGGGCGCCATACTCGTTGTCGGCAAAGTAGGCGGCAGCGCGGTCACGTTCGATGATGCTCATGCCTTCGTGGAACACCGCCGCCGGCAGGCCGGAGCGCACCCGCAGCGCTTCATCCAGATCGAGGACCGTACTGGCGTTGGCACAGATTAGCAGGACTTTCTCCTGCTTGAGCAGGCGCAGCAGGTTGATCAGCCAGTCGACCCGCGGATCGAATTTCCACCAGGGGTCGCAGTCGACTTCGGCCATGGCGCGCTGGTAGGCGCGTTCCGGTGCCAGCTGGGCAGTACGCTCGGCACCGTCTTCAAGGGCAATGCGGTACAGCTCCGGTAACGGCTGCGGGTAGCCTTCGGCCAGACGGCCGGGAAAGCCGGGCACGCCCGCGCGGGTGTTGCGGAACAGCACACGGCCGGTGCCGTGGCGATCGAGCAGCATATTGATCAGGTTGTCGCGCGCCTGCTTGCGGGTATTGCCTTCGCAGCCGCTGGCGAGGGTATCGAGCAGCTTCTGGCCGGCATCGCCGAGAAACGCATGCAGGCGCTGCAGGCTCGCATCGCTGAGCTGGTCGTGGTCAAGCAGCTCCTGAACCGCTTCGGCAACCGGCTGGTAGCGCGCTTCTTCGGCCATGAAGGCCTCAAGGTCATGAAAGCGGTCTGGATCGAGCAGGCGCAGGCGGGCGAAGTGGCTGGCCACGCCCAGCTGTTCGGGGGTTGCGGTCAACAGCAGAACACCCGGAGTCTGAATCGAGAGCGCTTCAATCAGACGGTACTCGGTACTGGGGGCGGCTTCGCTCCATTCGAGATGGTGCGCTTCGTCGACCACCAGAAGATCCCACTGGGCGCCCAGCACCTGTGCCTGGTGCTGCGGGTAGTTGCGCAGAAACTCGAGGCTGACCAGTACCAGCTGAGCGGCTTCGAACGGATTGTCGTCGCTTTCCAGACGGCAGCGTTCGGCATCGAACAGGCTAAAGTGCAGGTTGAAGCGGCGCAGCATTTCGACCAGCCATTGATGCTGGAGACTTTCGGGGACCACCACCAGTACGCGCTGGGCACGGCCGGTCAGCAGCTGCTGGTGCATGATCAGGCCCGCTTCGATGGTCTTGCCAAGGCCAACTTCGTCGGCCAGCAGTACGCGCGGCGCATAGCGTTTGCCGACTTCTTCGGCGATATGCAGCTGGTGCGGAATCAGACTGGTACGGGCGCCGCACAGGCCGCGCAGCGGCGATTTGAGAATCTTGTTCTGCTGCACGAAGGTGCGATAGCGCAGGCTGAAGTGGCAGTTCTTGTCGATCTGGCCGGCCAGCAGACGTTCCTGCGGCTTGCTGAAACTGATGTTGTTGTCCAGCTGGCTCTCAGGCAGCAGGGCCTCGGCGCCCGAGTCGGTGCGCAGACCGCGGTAGCTGATCAGGCCGTCCTGCTCGATCACATCGGTCACCTGCAGCAACCAGCCTTCGTGGCTCTTGATACGGTCGCCCGGAGTGAACTGGACCCGGGTGAGCGGGCAGTTGTGGCTGGCATATTGCCGGGTCTCGCCGGTGGCGGAGAAGAGAACGGTAATAATCCGGTGCTCGAGGGTCAGAATGGTACCAAGACCCAGTTCCAGTTCCGTATCGCTAATCCAACGTTGTCCGGGGACGAATGCTGACATCTGCTCGCCTTACTCACCTGAAAAAAGGCGGTTATGGTAGCGAAAAAAAAGCGAATAACAATATCGTGAAAGCCACTCTTGACCCGCCCGGCAAAAGCGCTTGCCCGACGTCTGGCGAAAGATTGCTGATGCAGGCTGCATGCAGGTGTTTGAGGGGGCAGGCTGTTTAGGCGGCCGGACTCTGGTAGGCTCGCCGCTTCGTCGTCTTAGCCTGGTTGAAGTGGAACGCATTTATGCCTCGTCCCCGTTGTGCGCGCTGCCAGCGCCCCCTGTCGGTCTGCTGCTGTGCTGAGCTTGTCGGTGCCCTGGCGCCGGTCGATCTTCTGGTGCTGCAGCATCCCTCGGAGGTGAAGAAGGCGGTCGGTACCGTGCGGCTTCTGGCACTGGGGTATCGCAACTGTCGCGTAGAGGTCGGTGAGTCCTTTGCCGATGCGCCCTGGCTTGAGGCGCTGCTCGATGAGTATCGCGGCCGTACCTGGGTTCTGTTTCCCCGCGCCGATGCGACTCCTGTAGAGGCCCTGCCGCGTCTGGAACCGCCGCATGGGGGACAAGAGGATGCGGCGCGTCCACTGGTCATTGTGCTCGACGGTACCTGGCGCAAGGCACAGAAGATCGCGCACCTCAATGCCTGGCTGGCGACGGTGCCGGCGATCGCATTGGCGCCCGAGGTGCCGAGTCGCTACCGGATCCGTAAGGCGCCCCGCGCCGACTCCCTGTCGACACTGGAAGCTGTGGTGGCATTACTGCGTCAGTGGCAGAACAGTGCAGATGAAGGGCAGATGCTGCTTGATGCCTTTGAGGCGATGATTGCCCGGCAGATCGAGGCGATGGGGGAGGCGACCTTCAGAGATAACTATGCTGAACGCACGCCGCAGGGGTGACGCAATCTGCTAGAGCGATGCTACGGGCTGATGTATGCTCAGTTAAAACCAAGGGAAGAGGTAGGGTTTTAATGCAAGCGACAACCGGTTCCATTCAGGCTCGGATCGAGGAGAAGGTGCGCCAGGCGCTCGGACTCGAGCATCTGGAGATATTCAACGAGAGCCATCTGCACCGCGCTTCAGGGCCCGGCGGGGAGTCTCATTTCAAGCTGGTGCTGGTCAGCGCCGATTTTGCCGGCAAACTGCCGGTCAAGCGTCACCAGATGGTGTACGCACTGCTGGCCGAGGAGCTGGCAGGCCCGGTACATGCGCTGGCGCTACACACCTATACGCCACAGGAGTGGCAGAAACTCGGCCAGGCACCGGCCTCACCCACCTGTGGCGGCAGTCACTGAACACATAAAAAACGCAGCTCAGGCTGCGTTAGAGGGGGCACTGTCGGCAGCCGCTGTTTGCGCAAACAGGGCTGCCAGCAGGTGTTAACGGTCCTGGTAGTGGGCTCGTACACCTTCAATGGCCTGCTGTTCCGCCAGGTCGATTTCGCTGATACGTTGCACTTCGAAGCCAAGATCCTTGACCTGTCCGTTGCTCAGGCCGTAGATCCAGCCGTGCACCGTCAACGGCTGTTTACGGTGCCAGGCTTCCTGTACGAATGTGGTATTGCAGACATTGACGGCCTGCTCGATGACATTCAGTTCGCAGAGCTGATTGAGCTGAGCCTCGCTGTCTTGCCACACACCGATCAACGTTCGGTGTTTGAGGTAGACATCCTTGATGTGACGCAGCCAGTTGTCGATCATGCCCAGGGGTGATTTGCTCAGCGCGGCGCGTACACCTCCACAGCCGTAGTGACCGACGACCATGATGTGCTTTACCTTGAGCACTTCAACGGCATACTGGATGACTGACAGGCAGTTCATATCGGTATGAACTACCAGATTGGAGACATTGCGGTGTACGAACAGCTCCCCCGGCATAAGATCCACGATCTGATTGGCCGGTACCCGGCTGTCGGCACAGCCGATCCAGAGATATTCAGGGGTTTGCTGGGCGGCCAGTCGGGCAAAAAAATCCGGCTGTTCGCGTTTGATCCGCTCTGACCACTGCTTGTTACGGCGGAACAGGCCGTCTAAATCTGACATCTTTACTCCCGTCGAAAAATAGAGCTGGTATCAGTTTTTCCCTGTGCTGCGCCCGCTAGAGGCTGAGCATCAGTTCTGCAGTGTATCGATAAACGCTTTCGGTGTCCTTGCTCTGGCAGAGGAGATGCCGCGCCTCCAGCCCGATTGGGCCAGAGGCGCTCGGTGATGCGGGTATGCGCCTCAGTGGCTGGTGCTGGTGTGCAGGCCGCACTCGCGGTTACCCAGCACCTTGGTCGGATCGTAGTAGTCTTCTTCGATCGGCAGGTCGTGCTCGACCAGATACTCTTCCAGATCCAGTTCGCTCCAGTGGAACAGCGGTGCCACGCGCAGGGCGCCGAACTGGGTTTCGGTCACGATATCAAGATTCTGACGGAAGGCGGTCTGCTCCTTGCGGATTGCGGTCAGCCAGATATCGGGATTGAGGTCGTGCATGGCGCGGTTGAACGGGTCGAGCTTGACCCAGCGCGTAAAGCGCTCGTGCGCGTCGGTATCGACAGCCGGTACCCCGCCGTACACGGCGTCGATAAAGCCGCGGCTGTAGCAGGGATGATAGATCTTGATATTGAGTTTCAGGCGTTCGATCAGCTGGTGGGCAAACCGGTAGGTGGCTTCGGTGGCATAACCTGAATCGATCCAGATTACCGGCAGATCGGGCTTTACCTCGGCACACATATGCAGGATGGCGGCTTCATGCGGACCGAAGTTGGTGGTCACAATCGGGCGGCTGCCCTGAGCCAGGGTGCGGCGTACGATCTCGAGTGGGTGCAGTTCACTCAGTTCCTGGTTGAGGGCCGTCAGGTTGACAGACATGGTGATAGCTCCGGGCACGAAAGGGGGTTAGGTTCAGTCTGCGCTCTAGGCTAATGCCTAATATTGGTAATCAGCAATAGAGTTTTTAGATCCTTAATTTATATGTCTA
>CAYWUD010000211.1:0-4550 GCA_964461355.1 uncultured Pseudomonadales bacterium
CCGGCCAGATCAACGCGGGCGGCAGCCAGCTCAGCCGGGATCTGTTCGGCAGGAAGCGGTACCAGACGGATATCGCGGCCGGCATAAGCGGCCCAGAGGTGCCAGAAATCGACCAGCGAGCCGTTCAGCGTGCCTTCTTCAAGCACACTGTAGGGTGGCATATCGTCGGGCAATGCGATCTTCAGCGGCCCCGATGCGACGTCCGCTCGGGCATGACAGCCGAGCAGCAGCCCTGCCACAAGAGCAAGCATTTTAATGACAACGTTCATGAATGTAGCGTGCGCCTTTATCGTTCTTATCAAGCGGTGTGTCGGTTGCGCTCCGCGCGGAGGTCGCGCGCGTTGAAAATCGATCTGGATGAAAGATAGGTATTTTTACCTATCGCCACCCAGTTTGCCACCGCTTTTATACGTAATTACCGTCATTTTTTTGCATTCCATTGCAGAAAACCGTGATGGCCGCAGGCTCCAGGGACTTCTACCCTCAAGAAAAGCGTTCTGCTTCTCTAAATATGACAGGAATAGCCCATGGCCATTGTTTCCCTGATCACAGCCCTGAATGTGCAACAGGCAGCCGAAGAAGCCTTCTTTGATACCGGCCGCAGCAATCGTTCCCTGCTCGATTACCTCAAAGGGCGCCATCTCAGATTCAACAACCTGGAAACCGAGCGCAATTTTTACCGCGAGATCTTTCAGCTCACGCTGGCCGTACAACCGCTGCTGGCGGACGGTTTCAAGGACTGAGCACAGTGCGTGGCTAGTTTAGGGCCATCCCCTACTGCAGGTTGAAAAAGCGCAACCAACCGTCCTTGAAGCTGCCGCAATCCACGATAGTCAGCCCAGCCAGCCCCACCTAGACTGAGCTCAACATTTCAACGCCCGGGAGGCGGGTCATGCAGATCTATCGCTTGGTTACCCCGAAGAACCTGCGCCAACGGGCAGAACAGGCCTTTCTGGTCACGACCATCACCGGTCAATCACTGGCCGATTATATCGAGCGCAAGAATCTGCGCTTTAGCAAACCGCAGCTGCGCCGCCTGCTGGCGCTGCAGGTAATCAGCATCCGTAGCCAGATGCAACAGGATATTGCCCATCTGCTGCAAAACGACCGACCCGCCCTGACCCGCATCAAATAGACAGGCCCGCCAGTATCCCCGGGCCTGCTGATATAAGACAACAAGTCCTACCACACTCCGTGCTATAACCGCCGCGCACAGCCGAACTGCATCAAGACAGCGGCATATCCCCCAATGCCCGGGCCTTTTGTGCCGGGCAGGTCGACTGATATTCCCTATTGAACGGAGTACAGAATGAAACTTTCCCTGCGTGCACTGACCGCACTCTCCCTCGCAGCCCTGCTCAGCGCCGGCTGTTCCAGCAAATACACCCAGGAAGTCACTACCGATCAGGTATCCGTACAGCTGGCTCGTCTGACTCAGCAAGGTGGTTACGACCTGATTACCGCAGCCGAACTCAAGCAGCGCATCGATGCCGGCGAAGAGATGGTCATCGTCGACACCATGCCCTATGAAGCCAGCTACAAAAAGGCTCATATCCCCGGCGCAGTAAACTTTGTTTTCGACAAGAAAGCACAACCGGCGCAGAACTGGGAGCAAACCGCAGCGTCCGGCAGTCAGGCTGATTACCAGCAGCTGCTGGGGGCCGACAAATCCAAGACCATTGTCGTTTACTGTGGTTTCGTCAAATGCGGTCGCAGCCACAACGGCGCCGCCTGGGCTGTTGCCCTGGGCTACGAAAATGTCCTGCGTTTCCCCGGCGGCATCTTCGCCTGGCAAGGTGCTGACTACCCGGTAGCAACCGTGGAATAAGCCTGCGCGCTAATTACACGGCCTTTTCGGGCTACCGCCTATACTGACTCAAAACAGGGCAGTATAGGCGGGATACCCATGGAACTTGACCATTTCTTCAGCCAACTCTGGCAACAGTACTGCCGCATCACCCCTCAGGCCGAAGCGATTCACCGGCTGTTCGAATCTCTCGATGGCCCCGTGCAAAATGACCATATTGCCTTTCGCACCCTGGATCAGGGCCCTTTTCAGATCAGTGCGCTCGAGCCCCATCTGCTGGCGTTCGGATACCGCCGCCTGGCCCCCTACCAGTTCGCCGAAAAACACCTTGATGCCTGGAGCTATCAGCATCCGGACCCCGGCCAGCCGCTGATTTTTTTCAGTCAGCTTGAGCTTGCCAGTCTGAGCAGCGAAAACCAGAAACTGCTGCTGCGCTTGCTCGATGAGGGCGTAAGCGACCTGCCCGACGGGCCAGAAGCCTTTTTCTCCGGCCCCCTCTGGCCGCGACCGAGCTGGAGCGAATACCAGGCGCTGGAAGCCGAAAGCGATTACGCCGCCTGGTTCAGTATCTGGGGACTGTGCGCCAACCACTTCACCATTCACCTCAACAGCCTGCACCGATTCAACGCCATCAAGGCCTGTACCGAGCTGCTGCAGCAACGCGGCTATCGGCTCAACGAAGCGGGCGGACTGATCAAGGGCTCGCCCGATACGCTGCTCGAGCAGGCCTCAACGCTCGCCGATCGCCAACGGGTACGGTTTGCCGATGGCAGCGAGCACGCGGTGCCAAGCTGCTACTACGAATTTGCCCGCCGCTACCCGGACGCCAGCGGCACGCTCTTTCAGGGCTTTGTACCGGCGAGCGCCGACAAGATTTTCCACTCGACCCATCGCCAACGATAACGCCACGCCGTCAACCGGGGGAAAACGATCATGTTCAAGGTAACCCTGCTGGGTGCCGGTCGGATCGGCCGGACGATTGCCCAGATCCTCAGACAACAGAAGCAGTACCAAATCCAGGTCGCCGACCGCTCGGCGGCCGCACTCGAGCCACTGGCCGCGCAGGGGTTCAGCACCCACTGCCTGGATGTCGAACGTCCCGAAGCCTTGCGGGCTCTGCTGCAGGATCAGCAGGCGGTGATCTCGGCCTGTTCGTTCCATGAAAATCCGACGATCGCCCGTGCGGCTCTTGAGAGCGGGGCCAGCTATTTCGATCTGACCGAGGATGTGGCGACCACCAACCTGATTCGCGCACTGGCCGAAGAAGCGCAAAACGGCCAGATCTTCATGCCCCAGTGTGGTCTGGCTCCGGGTTTTATCGGCATTCTCGGCCACGCCATGGCACAGCGTTTTGATGAGCTCGACACCCTTAAGCTCCGGGTCGGCGCCCTGCCGGAATTTCCCAGCAATCCGATGATGTACAACCTCACCTGGTCCACCGACGGTCTGATCAACGAATACTGCAACCCCTGCGAAGCGATCAAGGAGCATGAATACGCCCGCCTGCGCCCGCTGGAAGGGCTGGAGACGTTTTCCCTTAACGGCGTGCATTACGAGGCGTTCAATACCTCGGGCGGGCTCGGCAGTCTCTGCGAAACCCTGCAGGGCCAGGTGCGCGACCTGACCTACAAGACCATCCGCTACCCGGGCCATCGCCATCTGATGGACTTTCTGCTGCATGACCTGCGTCTTGGCGAACCGGGCCCCCAGCGCCAGCTGCTGAAGCAGATCTTCGAACACGCAATCGCCGTGACCGACCAGGACATCGTCATTGTCTTTGTCACCGCCACCGGCCAGATCGACGGCAAACTGGTGCAGCTCAGCGAACACCACAAGATCTACCACGGCACCTGCTTCGATCCGGACTGGAGTGCCATCCAGATCAGTACCGCAGCCGCGCTCTGTGTGGTGGTCGACATGTTCCGCCAGGGGCAGCTGCCCGAACGGGGCTTTGTCCGTCAGGAAGACGTGCCCTTCGATCTCTTTATGCAGAATCCGATCGCCGAACCGTTCCGCGCCTCCAACCAGCTACAGAGGAAGACCCATGGCCAGTTTGAGCTGTGATATCCAGGGCATCATCAACCGGGCCGGTCTGGAGCCGTTTGCACGCACCGGCAGTTTCCCCGGGCTTCTGGTCGGTGCGGAAAACCTGATCGGCTCGGCGCCTCCCTTTGTCAGCCATACGCCCGTCAACGGGGCCGCAGTTGCCAGCACCGGCAGCCCCGATGGTGACGAGGTGGAACACGCCATCGCCACCGCACAGCTCTGCTTTGAAAGGCTGCGGCGCATTCCGGCGCCGCGCCGGGGAGAGCTGGTACGCCGCATCGCCGAACTGGCACGCCGACGCAAGGATACCCTGGCCGATCTGATTACCCTTGAAGCGGGCAAGATCCGCCAGGAAGCCCTCGGCGAAGTCCAGGAGCTGATCGACATCTGCGATTTTGCCGTAGGGCTCTCGCGCCAACTGCACGGCCTGACCATTGCCAGCGAACGTCCCGAACACCGTATGCAGGAACAGTGGCATCCGCTGGGGCCGGTCGCAGTCATCACCGCCTTCAATTTCCCGATGGCGGTCTGGGCCTGGAACGCTATGCTGGCCTTCGTCTGTGGCAATCCGGTGCTCTGGAAACCCTCACCGCAGACGCCGCTCTGTGCCCTCGCCTGTCACCAGCTGGTCTGTGACGCCCTCAAGGGTATGGACGACCTGCCGCAGAGCTGCAGCATTCTGCTTCAGGGCGAGCGC
>CAYWUD010000212.1:0-4529 GCA_964461355.1 uncultured Pseudomonadales bacterium
CGGTGGCGAGAAGATTGCGCTGGTGCCTGCCGCGGCCCACTAGAGTGATCTGTGGTCAAAAAAACAAGGCGCCCTCGGGCGCCTTGTTTTTTTGACCTGTCTTCTTTACAGGGCGGCCAGAGGCGTGGCGCGGGTTTCGAGCTTGCGTACGAAGAGTTCGATCGGCTGGTGCTGCTGCACAGCGACGATAAACTGGCGCGCCTGGGCTTCGCTGGCAAAGCGTTCCAGAACGATCCGGTACAGGGTGCGTTCCTGCTGGTGGGCTTCGACAATGCCCGCCTTGAGCCCACGGGACTCGAGGTCGGCAATATAGCCCCGCGCGTTGTCTTCGCTGGAGAAGAGGCCGGCCTGGACCAGATAGGTGGTCTGCACGGGCATCAGGTCGCTGACCGACGGCGGCACGGTTGCGCGGGGCGCCGGTATGGCGGGCGTATCCCGATGCGGTTTTGGCGCAGCCGCAATGGGTGCGGAGATGGCGGTGGTCTCAACGGTTGGTGCTATTTGTGCGAGTGCGGGTTGGGCCGCGCGTTCACGCGGGGCCTGATCGGATCCGTCCATGCGCGCGATAAAAAATCCGCTGACAAAACAGAGTACGGGCAGCAGGGCGGCGATCCCCAGGAGCCCCTTGAGTTCATTACGCGTCAGGTTGAAGCCATCCATGATAAGCCTCCGGCAGGTGTCGAAAATTCTGGTTGTTGTTCTTGGGGCTGATGTAGCTAAAAGCGTGCCAGCTTTTTTCTGACGCCCGCGGCCGTGCCGCGACAGACCGGCAGCACAAAGCCTGGCTCGGGCGTATGCTCGATAAAAGAGACTGGGTATGTACCGAAGGAGAAGAGGATGAGTGCTTACCGTTTCCCGCAGGAGCCGGGGTTTACCCCCGAGTATGCCGAAGCGGCACCGACCCCGGATGAACTGGCCGAGTACAGTGGTCCGGTGCTGCTCGAATTCGGTGCGCCCTGGTGTGCGCACTGTCAGGCCGCGGCCCCGGCGGTCGCCGCGGCCGTCAACGAAGTGCCGGAACTCGTGCATGTGAAGGTGTATGACGGCAAGGGCAAACGCCTGGGTCGCACGTTTGGCGTCAAGCTCTGGCCGACCCTGGTGCTGCTGCGCCATGGCCAGGAACAGGCCCGGCTGGTCCGGCCGGTGACGGTGGACGCCGTGCGCCGGCTGCTGGCTTCGGGGCCTGAGTCCTTGGCGTAAAGGGCGGTATGCCAGCAGGCGTGGGCGCTTTCCGGTGCGCCTGCAGGGGTGTTATGTAGCGTTCCTGATCTGGTAACGGGCCTCCGGGTTCGATAGACTGGCCGACTTTTTCTTTTTTGCCGCGCCCGAATCCTCCGGGTGCGGTCGTCAAGCGGTCAGGGAGACAGCCTGTGCAGGGACAGATCAGCGATGCGGTACGCCAGGAGATCATGCGCCGTATTCGGGCAACGGAAGCAGAGCATCAGGTGCGGGTGCTGTATGCGGTGGAATCGGGAAGCCGGGCCTGGGGGTTTGCTTCGCCCAACAGTGATTATGATGTGCGCTTTATCTATGCGCATCCGCAGGACGGGTATCTTGCCCTTGATCTTGAGCACCGGCGTGACGTGATCGAATACCCTATTGTCGATGAGATCGATCTCAGTGGCTGGGATCTTCGCAAGGCGCTGCAGCTGCTGGCACGCTCCAACCCCTCCATCGTGGAATGGTTGCTGTCGCCGATCGTCTATGTCGATTGCGGCGCTTTTGCCCAGCGTGCACGGACCCTGTTGCCCGATCTCTATAGCCCGACTCGGGGGATCTACCACTACCGCAGCATGGCTTGTACGAATTATCGCCGGCATCTGCTGGGTGATCGGGTTTCGCTGAAAAAATACCTGTATGTCCTGCGCGCGCTGTTATCGATTCAATGGCTGGAACGTTATGCAGAGCCCGCGCCTATCGAGTTTGCGCGGCTGCGCGCGCTGGTGACGCCGGGCTGTGAACTGGATCAGGCGATCGGCGAACTGCTGGCGCGCAAGGCGGTCTGTACCGAACAGACGCTGGAGCCCGCTGTCCGGCCCCTTAATCGATTCATCGAAGCAGAGCTGCAGCGACTGGATGCCCTGAAGCTGCCGAAGGTATCGGCCGACGATCCTTATCCGTCATTGAACCGCCTGTTTCGTCAGCTGCTGGCCGAGGAGCGTTAACGCGCATCCGTTATCCGCCGGCCGCCGTGCCCCGCGTTTCAAGGCCGCGCTTGATGACCGCGGGGCTGGGTACATAAGGCCGGCCATGTGCATAGGGCCTGCCAGAGGGCGGCCGCGCACCGTTATTCAGACCGGGGTAAGCCCGGTACAGGACAGGGAATGAACATGTACATAAAAACACGGCACCTGATCGGTGTGGGACTGATGCTGGCACTGCTGCTCGGGATGGGGCTGATGGTGGCCACGCACCGCAGTAATCAGGCCGGCCCGATGCAGGGCGAAGTGCGCCTGCCCGATGGCAGTCTTTATCGCGGCGAGCTGGTCGGGGGCCTGTTCGAGGGCCAGGGACGCCTCGAATACAGTGACGGGCGCCGCTATGAGGGCACTTTCCGTAAAGGATTGTTCCATGGCGTCGGACGTTATCAGCTGGCCGACGGCAGCCGCTATCAGGGTGAATTTGTCGAAGGCGTGCTTGAGGGGGCCGCTGAATATCAGAGTGCGGATGGTGAAACCTACCGCGGGGCCTTCAAGGCCGGCCTGTTTGATGGGCAGGGCACCTATCGTTGGGAGCACGAACAGTTTTCGGGCACTTTTGTGGCGGGCGCGCTGACCGGTGCCGGCGAATACCGCACCGATGCCGGTCGGGTCTATCAGGGTCAATTCGAGGACTGGCTGTTCAGTGGTGCCGGAACGCTGGTCGATGAGTCGGGTAACCGGTACAGCGGCGATTTCCACGAAGATGAACTCAATGGCTACGGCACGTTCGAGGGGGCCGATGGCAGTCGCTACCAGGGTGAATTTCGCGAGGGTGTCTTCGAGGGCGAGGGCGTCTACCACTTTGCCGAAGGGGGCCAGTATCAGGGCTCGTTTCGTGACGGGCTGTTCCATGGCGCGGGGACGGTGGTGCTGGCCGAGCCTGTGGAGGGGGTGAGCGAATATTCCGGGCGCTGGCAGGACGGGGAGCTCATTACCTCCGATCAGCCCGAATGGGCGACCCATTACGGGGCGGCGCTGGAAGCGCAGCTGTATGGCGAAGGGGCGCGGCTGGAACAGGCGCTGGATGCGCTTCGTCCGGGCCAGCCGGGGGTGCCCGAGGCCTACCTGCTGGCCGTGGCCGGTGACGGTGGCCAGCGGGTCTTCGGGCGTGAAGTCGATTATGTGACCGAGCAGCTGGCGCAGCGTTTTGGCGATCGGTTGCAGAGCCTGAAACTGGTCAATGACCGGACCCGGTTGGGGCCGGCGCCGCTGGCAACGCGGACCAGTATTGCCCGCGCGCTGGAGCGGATCGGCGCGCAGATGAATGTCGAAGAAGATCTGCTGCTGCTGTATATGACCAGTCACGGTAGCCGTGACCATGAGCTGGCGTTGGATCAGCCGGGGCTCGATCTGCCGGATCTCAGTGATGCAGAGCTTGGCGCCCTGCTCGATGCCAGCGGTATCCGCTGGAAGCTGGCGATCATCTCGAGCTGTTACTCGGGCGGCTTTATCCCCTATCTGGAGAATGACACCAGCCTGGTGATTACCGCCGCTGCGGCGGATCGCAGCTCCTTTGGTTGCAGCGACGAGGCCGAGCTGACCGATTTTGCCCGTGCTCTGTTTGCCCGGGCGCTGCCCCATACCGGCGACTGGCACGAGGCCTTTGCCGCTGCGCGCGGGTTCGTGCGCTATTGGGAGTCGGAGCGGAATCTCAACAGCTCCAACCCTCAGCTTGCGGTCGGAGTCCTGTTTGACCAGAAGCTGGCCGAATTCGAACAGGTTGTGCCGGACCCTTCGGTCACCGCCTTGATGGCGCCGGAGCCGGTCAAGCGCAGCCGTCTGGCACAGATCGGTACGGCGCTGATGAACGAGGTGAAAAAGCGCCTTGAGGATACCGAGCCCGATGCAGCTGGGGTTAACGAGCAGACACGCGAGCGCGATCGTGCCGAGCTGTAATATAAGTCGGCAAAAGAGGCCGATGTGTTGGCCGATAGTTCAAGGCGTCGAGACAGAATGTCCCCTCATTCAGATAGTCAGTGCGTATTGCGTCAGGGTCTGGCGTCAGGACTGGATGGGGGCTTTCGCTACATGCCGCACCTGGTATGTCAAAAGTGCGAACCGGCTCGCCTTATTAAAACGACACATGGCGATTATAAGGCGAGGTCTCTAGAATGGTTGCTGCGGCACAGGGACGTGCCCACCTTCTTTGCTTATTCCCCTGTTTCGGCTTTTTGCCCCTTTCCTGTAACGGGCCTTTTCACTGGCGCAGTGCGGGTGGGTGGCTGCGTTTTTACAAAGCATGTTGCTCTTTCTCTGTTGCGCTGACCGTGGATGGTGACCTGTATCCGATCGGTTGCGCATGTGTACTGTTTTTTTCTTCAAGATCCG
>CAYWUD010000213.1:0-4475 GCA_964461355.1 uncultured Pseudomonadales bacterium
CCTCGACGCCGTATTCGAGCAGATCGATAACATCGGCAGCGACTTCGCCGGTAATGGCGACACACTGCTTCTTGTGCTCGGGCGAACCGAATTCGAACTGCTTGATCAGCTTGCGGCAGCAGACATATTTGCGCCGACTCTGAAAGCGATCATGCAGGGCTGTGCCCAGCTCGAACATCGGCTCGGGCATCTTGCGCCCGGCCTTCTCGCGGCCATGCTCAAGTCCGAGCGCCATCACCCCACCGGCCAGGGCGCCGCAGATACAGCCGCTCTTGCCGATACCGATGGCAAAGCCCGACGCGGTTTTCACCATTTCTTCGGGCGCCGGCTTGCCCAGATGCTCGTTGACCACCGAGAACACCGCCTCGGAGCAGTAGAACTGACCGCTCTGGTGCAGCCAGGTGGCACGCTCACGGGCCGCCTGGCTCACCTCGGCGTAACGCCGCTGGCGCTCACGCTGACGCTCGGCTTCACGGCGCGCCTTCAGGCTCTGCGGACTTTCGGTGGCCGCTGCCTCCGGCTGCACAGACTTCTCTTGCATAACAACACTCCTCAATCGGGGGGAGCAGGCGCCCGGCGTTCAACGGACCGGCGCCCGAAAGCATTACTCGACGATCAGACTGATGCCCGGCACCGCCTCGACCACGTCACCGATGATCGCGGCCTGATCGTGCAGACCGCTGGCACGAATCTCGGCCAGAATCTGCTCGGCCTTCTCTGCCGGCGCACTGATCAGCAGACCACCGGAGGTCTGGGCATCGCAGCAGAGCATCTTCAGGTTGTAATCAAGGTCTTCGGCAAACTGCACGCTCTCCTGCACATACTGCAGGTTGCGGAACGCCGCGCCCGGAATACAGCCCTCTTCCATCAGTTCCCAGGCCTGCTCGAGGAGCGGCAGAACACTGGTGTCGATGCGCAGCGTTACGTCACTGCCGAGCGCCATCTCGCGGGCATGCCCCAGCAGCCCGAAGCCGGTGACATCGGTGGCCGCCTTCACGCCATGGGCCACCATCACCTCGGCGCCCACCTTGTTCAAGAGTTTCATCTGCTCCACAGCACCGCGATACGCACGCTCGGAGGCCATGCCCTCACGCTGGGCCGAGATCAGCGTACCGATGCCGATCGGCTTGGTCAGAATCAGCTTGTCACCGGGGCGCGCACCGCTGTTGGCGATGATCTTGTCCGGATGCACGGTACCGACCACGGCGAGGCCGAATTTCGGCGGATGATCATCGATGGTATGCCCACCGACCACCAGCGCACCGCACTCGTTCACCTTGCTCTGACCGCCCTGCAGAATCTCGGCAAAGCCCTCGAGCGGCAGCTTGTTGGCCGAGTACATCATCAGGTTCAGGCACAGCAGCGGCGTGCCCCCCATCGCGAATACGTCGGACAGCGCATTGGCCGCGGCAATCTGGCCGAACTCGTGCGGATCGCTGCAGACCGGGGGAAAGAAATCGGTGGTCAGAATCAGCGCGGTCTCTTCATTGATGCGATAGACACCGGCGTCATCGTGAGTGGAGACATCCACCAGCAGATCCGGATGGGTGGGCAGTTTCAGCTCCTTGAGCACCTCCGAGAGCTGAGTCGGGGACAGCTTGGCGGAACAGCCCCCGTATTCGACGGTGGATAACAGATCGATCGTACTCATGATTCCAACTCCGCAAGAGAAACATCAAATTCAGCGGTCTGCAGCGCACTCAGCGTCGAAGCCGCCAGTGCCGGATCGACCTCCAGACACATACCGCACTCGGACGAAATCTTGCGCGGTACCGGCAGTACCCGGCAGGCAACGCCCTGCTGCTGGCAGAACTGTTCGGCCTTGATGGCATGACGCACCGAAGAAAAAAGCAGAAAACTACGCATCCTGAGCGCTCCGAAGGCTGTGCTCGTGCAGCTGGCGCAGGGCATCGAGCAGATAGGCAAAATCGGCCGGACTCTGATAGGGCGACGGCGTCAGACGGCAGGTGCCGTCCGGAAAGGTGCCGATATGGCGGTGCGCCAGCGGCGCACAATGAAGCCCCGCGCGCGTCTCGATGCCGAACTCGTCCGCCAGACGCCAGGCCAGCTCGCCGACATCCATCTGCTGATGGGTAATGGAGAGCACCTCGCCCTGCCACTCGGGACTCTGCGCACCGTGCACCTGGTACCCCGGCAAGGCCTGCACCGCAGCCAGCAGTTCTAGAAAATCGGCGCGGCTGTGGGCCGCCACGGGCGGATGCGCCAGCGCAGCCTCAAGTCCGAACAGACCGGCAATATTGGGCGTACCGGCCTCAAAGCGCACCGGCATCTCGGTCGGCATCGCCAGCTGTTCGCTGTTGCTGCCGGTGCCGCCATAGAGCAGCGGTTCGACCAGCTCCGGGCGTCCCAGGTAAAAACCGCCGGTACCGGTCGGGCCCAGTAGTCCCTTGTGACCGGTGAAGACGAGAAAATCGATCCCCCAGCCATCGACATCGATCGCCAGCTTGCCGGCCGACTGCGAGGCATCGACCAGCAGCGGTATCGCGCCGATCGCCTGCTTGATCTCGGCCAGCGGCTGAATCACGCCGTTGACGTTGCTCTGGTGGTTGACCACCACCAGCGCCACCGAGTCATCCAAGAGTTCAGGGATGCGGCTGACATCAACGCGGCCATCGGGCCCGGCCGGCAGAATTTCAAGCTGGATCAGCCCCTGTGCGCGCGCGCGCTCCAGCGGGCGCGCCAGGGCGTTGTGCTCGAGCGGCGAGATCAGCACCCGTGCGTTGGCCGGCCAGCGAAAGCCGCCCAGTATCACATTCGCGCCTTCGGTGGCGTTGGCGGCAAAGCAGAGGTTATCGACCTGCGCTATACCGAGGCGCTCGGCCAGACGATCGCGACAGCGCTCGACCACCCGGCTCACCTCGAAGGTCCGGCCATGGGCACTGCGCCCGTAATTGCCGCCCACCTCGTTCAGATAGCGGGCCACAGCCTCGGCCACCTCGGGCGGCTTGGGGAAGCTGGTGGCGCCGTTATCGAAATAGCGCTGCACCATCAGGGATAAACCACGTGGCCGCAGGCCGCGATCTTCTCGCCGATCACATACATGTTGGAGATGGTGCCGCAGGCAAGCTGTTCACCGAGTTCGAAGAAGTTGACGCAGGCGCCGCAGACAATCAGCTCCACGCCCTGCTCGGCCAGCGCCTGCAGCGCGCCTTCGGCACCGGAACCGATCGCCGCCAGCTTGACCCCGGCGTTGTACATGATGATGGCGCTGGGCTTGGCATCGATCTCGAGCAGGGCATTGAGATAGCCCTTGATCAGGGTCGCGCCCAGCTCGTCATCGCCGAGCCCCATCTTGTCGTTTTTCAGCACCACGATGTAGTCCGAGCGTGCCGGTGCCGCGACGGCCGCCGGAGCCACCTCGGTCACCGCCGCCGCCTTGGTCGCGCGGATGATCCAGTAGCCCTCAAAGGCTTCGGAACTCGGCGCGCACTTTTGATCCTTGAGGAAGGTCACCAGGTTGTCATGGGCGATCTGGTTGTCGACCTCGACAGCAAAGGCTTCGCCGTCGGCCAGGGTCTTGAGCAGCTTGCGGGTCATGATCAGCGGTTGCGGGCAGAGCTTGCCGCGGGTATCGAGTTCGTGCATCGGGCGATCTCCCTTCGGGTGCTGTGTTCAACAGACAGCATTGTAATCAGGGCCGGCTGGGCCGGAGCAAAGGCCGCTGCCGCCGCTCGGCAAGGCAGCTGGCCTGCGAAAATAGGCGCTATTTTCTTGTCAGAGCAGCGCTGACTGTCAAGGTGCCAGATCAGCTTCTGCGCCGGTTTCGCCACGATTTAAGGGTAATTACCAACACCCGCAGCGGTGGCTGGAGCCAGAGGGCGTCGGTATAATGCGCGATTATTTTTTACACTGGCGTCCCCGGCCCGGCCGCCTCAGTATTCCCTGTAGCCACGCAGCACCCCTGCCAGGAAGTTCGATGAGCAAAAAGCTGTATATCAAAACCCACGGTTGTCAGATGAACGAGTACGATTCGGCGCGTATGGCCGATCTGCTCGGCGAAACCCACGAACTCGAACTCACCGACAGCCCGGACGATGCCGACATTCTGCTGCTGAATACCTGCTCGATCCGCGAAAAGGCACAGGAAAAGGTGTTTCACCAGCTCGGCCGCTGGAAAAAGCTCAAGGAAAAGAACCCCGATCTGGTGATCGGCGTCGGCGGCTGCGTGGCCAGCCAGGAAGGCGCGGCGATCCGTACCCGAGCCCCTTACGTTGACGTCATCTTCGGCCCGCAGACCCTGCACCGTCTGCCGGAGATGATCGATGCCTCCAAGGCCGGCGGTGATGCGGTGATCGACGTGACCTTTCCGGAGATCGAGAAATTCGACCGTCTGCCCGAGCCGAGCGTGGATGGCCCCAGCGCCTTTGTTTCGATCATGGAAGGCTGCTCCAAGTACTGCACTTTCTGCGTGGTGCCCTACACCCGCGGCGAAGAGGTCAGCCGGCCGATGGACG
>CAYWUD010000214.1:0-4465 GCA_964461355.1 uncultured Pseudomonadales bacterium
ACGCTGAACACTCATAGAGTATATTTACAATTCTTTTTGAAAAAAGTACAGTGTACCAATGAGCAGATTAAAGATTTTTACGATTACAGTACTCTTTATATGGATTGGTTCTTCCATAACTCTTTTTGGTAATGTTTCCTCCTATGAAGAAATATGGAATACAGGATACTCCAATGCTAAGCTGCCAGAGGATTCTGTCATTGGGCCATTGCAAGATTATGCTTCCGATGAGGGCCTGTTTTTTGGGAACCTTACGGTAACCTTTTTTGATCACCTTGCAAAAGGCACACTCAGTGATGATATGTTGTTGCCAGGAAGTCGGTTAATTCTTAGAAGAAACTTAATGCCCCTTGAGAAAAATATATATCCCATTACAAATATACTTATAGGAGAAGTTATGAAGGTTCGATCCCGTTGTACGGTTCCCTTTCGTCTTATTCTTGAGAATGGAAACACCCAAGAGGGAGAGATCTTTTTTGAAGAGATTGATGGGTCGTGGTATGTGTCAGGATTAAGCTCTCTTCAGCAGCTTATCTTGCCAGAAGAGGGGAATCTATGATTGCTTTACATCGTGATACAATAACCAGAAAAGAGATGGATGCTCTTTTGAGTAATATTATAGATGGTTCTATTTCGCCAGGAGAACTTGGCGGAATGGCTATTCAGGAGCTAGGTAAATCACTCAGTTGGAAGCAGAGTTATGGAGTGGCCCTACGTAGTTGTGAGCAGGCTTATGAAATAGCCCTTGGTGCCTTGAATCTTCCAAAAGGCTCTCTTGTAGGAGTCTCTCCCTTGGCAAGTTCTTTTCTTGTAGAACAAATCTCCTTACTTGAATTAACTCCCTATACAGTTCATGTCGATGAGCGAACTTTGCTTCCATCGTCCCAGGCCATTCAGGAAGGAGTTCAGGCAGGTATCTCTGCACTGTTACTCTCATCTCCTGCAGGTAATATACCAAAGCCTGAGGATTATGAAGGTGTGGGTATCCCTGTTATAGAGGATATTACCTTAACTATAGGATCAACCTGTAACGATGTACCTGTGGGTTCCGTAGGAAGTGCAGTTATTCTTTCGGGAGATCAGCCAGGGGTTGTTGCCATGGGTGGAGGTGCTCTTTTGGCAACGGACTCATTGGGGTTATGGAGAAATATCAGAAAGGTCCCAAACTTCTCTCGACCCAGTTATCAGCTTCCAGATCTTAACGTTTCTCTTGTGATTTCACAACTCAAATACCTTGGAAAAAATAGAGAAAAGCGTGCAGGTATCCTTAAACTGTATCAAGATTCACTCCGAAAGAGTGGACGTAATAAATCTCTTCTTCATAGCCCAGAAGGAGTGTCTCTCGTACCTGCATTTTTTCCTCTGCTCTTAGATGGGAGTGTACAGGATGCTCGGGCTTATGCAAAGAAAAAGGGGATAACCATAGGAGCGTTGGTAGATAGTAGTGTTGCTCTAGATGAGTTGCCGAGTGCATTAAAACAGATTGCTTTGCGAGGAGTTGTTTTTCCCCTTTATCCACTTTTATCTCGAGAAGAAATTGATACTATAGCTCGGGTACTTACTACATTGCCGTAATGTTGAGGAGATCTGTATGAAGCGTAGAATTGAAGAGGTAGTAATTTTTGGAGATCGAAACCGAGATGATGTAGATCAATGGATGCTCATAATTCAAGAGGTGTTGGTTGGTCGAAATATTGCCGTTGAGTTATGTGATTCTGAAGGGTCAATTGGGAAGGGTAGTCCTACTAATATGGGTAAACCTGACCTTATTATTACCCTTGGTGGTGATGGTACGGTATTAGCTGCCTCTCGTGTTTTAGGAGACCTAGGAGCTCCACTTTTGGCGGTTAATCTAGGAACCTTTGGGTTTCTTACAGAGATTACTAAAGAGGAGTGGGAAACCACCTTTGATGCGTACCTCAGTGGGGACGTTGGTGTTTCACGGCGACTTATGCTTCGAGTGACTGTTCAACGACAAGGCAAGGTTGTGGTTAAAAAACTTGCCCTTAATGATGCGGTGATTCGGTCTGCGGGAATATCCCATGTGGTAAATCTGGAACCAAAGATTAATGGAACCTCCCTGGGAATCCTTCGTGCAGATGGTGTTCTGGTTGCAACTCCTACAGGGTCAACGGCATATAATCTAGCTGCCGGGGGACCAATTGTTGAAGCGGGAATGGATGCGCTGGTATTGAATCCAATCTCACCATTTTCACTCTCTCCTAGGCCCCTTGTGGTTTCTGGTAATGACAGTATTACCGTAACCATCTCAGAGAATCAAAGAGCTAATCTTATTCTCTCTCTGGATGGTCAGGATACGGTTCCCCTCGAGCCTTGTGATATTGTGTGTATCGAACGATCTCTTAACAGAACTCTGATTGTAGAGTCCCTCAATCGATCTTACTACGATGTAGTATGTCGAAAATTTCACTGGAGTGGCAAGCGAGGGGAGTAGGGTTGTTACAGCTCCCTTATTTCTTCAAGGAGCTCATCCACAATGGCATCTCCTGATGCGCCATTTGGAAGGTTGCTCTTTGCTTCTGCTAGGTTACTCTTAAGCTCCGCTATAAGATCCTTTTCGGTAAAAGGCTGGTACAGATGTATTGCTCGTAGGGCGTGCCGAATATTTTGTACCGAAGTAATATCGGTAAGTTCCGCAAAAAACCACCCACAAGAAGTATATGCATACATTCTATGAAGCTCTCCATCTAAGAGTGTACACAGGGTAAACTGCTGTGATGGATCTGTAACCCCTAGGTGTATACAGAAATTTCTTGGAGTAAACTCTCCCGTAAGAACTCGACCGTATTCCTTAATTATTTTATGGATTGGGGTATCTGTTATCTTTGGAATCTCCTGTTTTTGTATTTCTTCCATACGACTGCTAAGTATATCAAAGCTTTTTCTTAAGGGAGCTCTCCACTATTGGTTCCACCCATCTTGACCTCCCGTAGAGCAGCCACAATCTTTGTACCAACGGGATACCCCATGAGCACAGCTCCAAGATGTTCCTCTTTCATCTTCACCAGGAAGAAGTATAGCCTTTTTAGTAGGCTTATTTTTAGCTAGGTACGCGCCGTAGTTAGTCATCTCAAGGTGGTCTGAATGCTCAATTTTTTCAATAAGTGCTGATAAACACATGTTTCCTAGTCTGAAATGGTGTCCATATATCTCACCATCTGTTGCAGTATGCACAACTCCCTGCTGGTTTTTCCCAATTGAAAGTATTCTCTGATACAGTACATCTGCACTATGAAGGATTCCTCCAAAGCTAATTTCAGATGCTAAATCAGGATGGTAAAACATTGCAGAGATAGATCCCTTTGACCCTTCAATTTCATAGGGCTCAAATGATGGAATTGCCCCTCCATTGAGAAGTATTGATGTTCCATCTTCTTGTATGTAGCTTTTTGCCTGCCATGGGGAGAGTATTACATAAGATATACCCGATTCAAGAAGTAGGTCAATAGTCTCTTCGTTTATGGCAGTTTCCGGTAGCCACATGCTTTCGGGTGCTCGACCAAAGGTGTTGGTAAAGTGTTCAATACCCCATAATATTTGACACTCCTTGTCTTGCTTTGTAGCTAAGGGAAGAATTGTGTGATTATACGCTTGAGCTATAGCGTTTCCATGACCTGTTCTCTTGATGCTATTCTTGTCTCCCTGAATAATTGCCGCAAAATCTTTTGGGTGGTATGTCTTCATCCAGTTAAGAAGGGTGGGTCCAAAATTAAAAGATATATATTCGTAGTTATTAAACCGCTTGAGTACGGTCCCATCTCCCTTTAGGTATGGTGAGTTTGTATTTGCTTCGTAACACTCTTTGTGAATTCTATCATTCCAATTGTGAAATGGTTTTGCCGTAGGCTGTTCTGGAATTTTCTCTGTCCAGGGGTGCTCTCGAGGTGGCTGATAAAAGTGTCCATGTATAATAAGTGGTTTCTTATCCATTCAATGTGTCTCCTTCACGATGGTTTAAAATATAGAAAAACCCTTAGATAGGCAACACTTATATTGACGAATATTAAATATTTGCCTATCATCATAGTTCACTCTGGCTGAGTTGTAATTAAAAATTGAGGATTATTCATGGTTTCTAGAGTTCTAACAGACCTATCTCTTCAGGAGTTACGAGATCTTGCTATCCGCGCTGATATTCGCATTCCTCCAACGGTGGAAGATGAGCGTGATTTTCTTATTGATCAGCTTGAAGAGTGGTTTGATGAGCTTGATATTGAGAATCGACCTCCTCAGGCACACATGCATGTACTTCGTGCTAAATTTGATTTTTTTAGAGAACAACCAACGTATATGACATCTCTACAAGATGAGCTTGGCGATCTTCATATGATGTCTTCTCAGAAGAGTGCTATTCATATGCTTATGCGAGACCCTTCTTGGGGGTATGTATACTGGGATTTTTCCGATAAGGACCAGGAGAAAGTAGATAGTTGTAGTGAGTTGG
>CAYWUD010000215.1:0-4457 GCA_964461355.1 uncultured Pseudomonadales bacterium
GCCATCACACAGCTCCCGGGGCGAGGGCAGACAGGCCCTGACAGGCCTCATCCAATGTCAGCGGTAGTGGGTACTGCAGCGGCCAAAGTCTCCGCGCCGTCGCTCGCCGGCCCAGTGCCACCATTGCCGGGGGCTCCAGACCCGCCTGCATC
Source organism: uncultured Pseudomonadales bacterium (assembly GCA_964461355.1). Lineage (GTDB taxonomy): Bacteria > Pseudomonadota > Gammaproteobacteria > Pseudomonadales > CAYWUD01 > CAYWUD01. The sequence continues at coordinate 153 of CAYWUD010000215.1, forward strand.
AGTGCTTCGGCATAGAGTACCGCCCGTGGGCTTCCGGTCAGGCGCAGCTGGCCCCGGTCGAGCAGCAGCACCTGATCGGCCCAGGCGGCGACAAAATCAAGATTCTGCTCGGCGATGATCAGGGTTGTCCCGGTCTTGTGCAGTTCGTCCAGAAGAGGCAGCAGGGCGCTGCGGCTGGCCGGGTCGAGCTGGGCAAAGGGCTCGTCGAGTATGAGTAGCGGAGGTTCAAGCACCAGCATTGACGCCAGTGCCAGGCGTTGCTGCTGGCCGCCGGACAGCGCGTTGGGGTGGCTGGCGGCCAGTGCGTCAAGACCGGTCCTGGCCATGACCTGCGTGACCCGGTGTTGGATTTCTGCGCTCGGCAGGCCGCGGTTTTCCAATCCGAAGGCGATCTCTTCATCCACCCGCATCGCACAGCCGGAGAGCTGCTGCGCCGGATGCTGGAGCATCAGACCCACCTGCTGTACCCACTCGGCCAGCGGCGTGTCATGACAGGCTGCGCCGTGCAGGCGCACGCAGCCCTCAAGGGTGCCGTGCAGAAAATGCGGGATAAATCCTGCCAGCGCCAGGCACAGGGTCGACTTGCCGGCGCCGTTGGCACCGATCAGGGCGATCCGCTGGCCTGGTTCAATGCGGGCAGAGATCCCTGCCAGTGCGGCTGTGTTCTGTTCCGGGTAACGATAGGTCAGTTGCTGGACTTCAAGCATGGTAATACCCCGCCGCGAGGAGTATCAGGGTCAGCAGTGGCAACAGGCGACTGAAGTACTGCTCCCAGATCGGGTCCGGCAGCGGATAGAGAAAACGGCGTTGTCGATGACTGCGAAAGCCGCGCGCCTCAAGGGCCAGCGCGCGTTCCTCGCTGTCGATAAGGGTGCTGATTACCAGTGGGCGCAGCAGCGGCAACAGGGCGCGGATGCGCTGGGTAATCCGGCCATCAAGCGCCAGTCCACGGGCCTGCTGCGCTTCCTGAATGGCGTGGATCCGCCGGCGCAGGGCCGGCAGCAGCTCCAGCGTGGCCGCGCAGATATAGCCCAGTGCCGCCGGGGCGCCGCGTTGCTCCAGCGCTTTCATCAGCCCATGGGGGGATAGGGCTAGGCCCAGCAGCACCCCCGCGGCCAGGGCCGCACTCAGGCGGCTGCCGAGAGCCAGGGCACGCTCGAGACCTTCCTGCCAGAACAGCAGCGGGCCGAGCATTACCGGCGTTCTGCCGTCGGGACTGAGCAGGCCCTGAATGAGCAGAAGCAGCATCAGCAGCGGCAGCAGCAACAGCGCCGAGCGTTTCAGCCAGCGCCAGAACAGCCCGCTGCCGAGACCGAGCAGGCCGAGCAGCAGCAGCACCAGCGCCGGATAGAGCAGTGTCGGTCCCAGGCAGGCGAGCAGGCTGAGGTTGATCAGCGTCCACAGCTGAGTGCAGGGGTTGCGCCGGAGCAGCCAGCGCAACCGCAGCGAAGCGGCCTCCATGGTGTATCAGGACGCGCGGGAGGCCAGCGATGCCTGCAGACGGCGGGGCAGGTTGGTCAGAATACCCCAGGCGATCAGAGCGGTGACGATCTTGTCCGGCAGGTTGCTGCCAAGTACGGTCAGCATCACTGATCCGACCAGATCCTGTCCGGTGGCCAGCAGGTAGGCGGTGATAAAGTCGACGCCGCTGCCGGTCACGCCGCCAAACATGTAGACCCGGATCGGGATGGCGACGATCGAGGCGCCCAGGCCGATCAGTGCACCGGCGAGGATCGCTTTGGGGATAGACCGGAACAGGCCGAAGCGGGCGCAGAGGCCGGCAATCAGGCCGATGACACCGGCAACCGGAGCAAAGGCGGCAGCCACCGGGCTGCTGATGACGCCCCAGATCAGGTTGGTCAGAATACCGGTCAGCAGGCCGATCCAGGGGCCGCCGATGACGGCCACCAGCAGGGTGCCGATCGAATCGAGAAAGATCGGCAGTTTCAGCAGTGAGGCGATCTGACCGCAGGCCATGTTCAGCGCGATGGCAACCGGGATCAGGGTGAGTAGACGGGTGTTGAGTTTGGCAGGCATCAATAACCTCCAGTATCGTTTTGGTTGGGGGTGATCAGCAGTTCGTCATAGCCGGTCTCAGGATCGAGCGGACGGGTAAAGGAGTACTGATCGAGGACACCGAGGACCAGTTCGGCCGTGGTGTAGATCAGGCAGCCATCGAGGAGATGGCCACCCAGACACTGACCCTGGCCGTCGGCCAGAGCGATATGAAGATGGCTGCCATGGCGCGAGAGGGTGCCGCCGAGCGAGAGAATTTCGAACTTGTCGACATATTCCGAGGATTCGCTGCGGTTGGCCAGGCGAATGCGGGCCTGTTGCAGGCTGCCGATACAGGTCAGGATGCAGGCGGCCTCAAGCCGATGCTGCGCGGCAAGTGCCTCTAGGGAGCGATTGAGATCCTGGCCGGGATGAAGGCGAAGGGCAAAGGTGCGCATGCTGGGATCGGTATGATTGTTTTTATCGGTTCCGACCGGTTAAAAGGCCGGTCTGCCAACCCGTCGGCCGGGAGGCCGGTACGGGGCGAGCGGATTCTAGCAGTGCGTCTGGTGGAAAAAAAGAGTATTCACGTTTTATGAAAAACAAAAGCAAAAGCCTACTTTTGGCTGCATGATCGAAGCTTTTGTCTGTTTTGTATGTATTCTGATGTGTGCCTGGGTAGCCGTTCTGCGGCCCATGAAGAGGCGTTTTTGGCCACCGCTCCCGGGGGCGTGGACAACGGTGGGCGGCATCGATAACTCTGGAGGAGAGCAATGCGCGTACGGATGTGTCTGATCGGATTGGGGCTCTGTTTAGGGCCGGTCGGTGCTGTTTGGGCGGCCCCGGTAGCGGAAGGTTCCGGCAACGAGCTGCGGACACAGGTGTTTCGCTGTGCCGAGGCGGTGACGGTGGTGGTGCAGAGTCAGCCGGGGCGTGCGGCGGTCTGGCTGCCCGAAGACGGTTTTCACTTTTTACCCCGGGTACCGGCCGCGTCCGGCAGCCGCTACCAGGCAGGCGATCTGATGGTCTGGACGAAGGGTGAAGAGGCGCTGATTCAGGATGCTCATACGCGCTATGAGGCCTGTCGGAACGATCCTGCCGCGGCCCTCTGGGAGGGGGCGAAACTGCGCGGAGTGTCCTTTCGGGCGCAGGGCAACGAGCCTGGCTGGTACCTGGAGCTCAACCCCCAGCGGGAGCAGATGCTGCTGGTCACCGAGTACGGCCAGCGGCAGCAGGTGCTGCCGTTACCTGAAGCCGAGGTCGACCCGCAGGCGCGCCGTACCCGCTACCGCAGCGCACTGACCGAGGGTCCTCTGGAGGTGGTGATCGAGGGGCTGCCCTGTGTCGATACCATGAGTGGCGCCGCGTTCGAGGCCCGGGTTGAGGTGCAGCTCGAAGGTCAACGCTTGCAGGGCTGCGGTCGGGCGCTTTATTAGCCGGCCCCGTTTGGTCGGCGCAGGTGACCCGCCCCGCCCTACCGCATAACGCAAACGGAAAGCTCGGGCTGTCCGTTGTTGCTTTCGTCATTGCGTACACTCAAAGCGACAACACGCAAGGGAGCGCACGATGAACATTCTGATGATACTGACATCCCATGATCGTCTGGGGGACACCGGCGAGCCTACCGGCTTCTGGCTCGAGGAATTTGCCGCGCCCTATTATCGGCTGCGTGATACCGGCGCCGAGATCACCCTGGCGTCCCCCGAAGGCGGGCAGCCGCCGCTTGATCCTAAAAGTGCCGATCCGGCGTTGGCGACGGCGGCCACCGAGCGTTTTGCCGACGATGCCGAGGCGCGGCAGTTACTGGCTCATACCCAGGTGCTGGCCAACATCGACAGTCAGGGCTTTGATGCGCTGTTTTATCCCGGCGGCCATGGGCCGCTCTGGGATCTGGTCGAGGACACTGACTCGATCGCGCTGATCGAGGCCTTTGTCGCCGCGGGCAAACCGGTGGCGGCGGTCTGTCACGCGCCCGCCGTGCTTTGTCAGGCGCGTGACAGTAGTGGTGTTCCGCTGCTGCGGGGCCGTCGGGTGACCGGCTTTAGCGACAGCGAGGAGGCCGCCGTCGGTCTGACTGCGGTGGTGCCTTTTTCTCTCGAACAGCGGCTGCAGGCGTGCGGCGCGCAGTACAGCAAGGCGGCGGACTGGGACAGCTATGCGGTGGTTGACGGTCTGCTTGTCACCGGGCAGAACCCGGCATCCTCCGAAGCAGTGGCCGATGCACTGCTGGCGTTGCTGCAGAAGGCGTAGCGTGCTGATTCGGGTATGCCCTGGCACAAAAACGGGGTGGCCCCGAAGCGGGGCTTGCCC
>CAYWUD010000216.1:0-4445 GCA_964461355.1 uncultured Pseudomonadales bacterium
ATAACTGGGAAAACCCGACACTGGGCGCCTGGGGTCTGGGTTGGGAAATCTGGCTGAACGGCATGGAAGTGACCCAGTTCACCTACTTCCAGCAGGTCGGTGGCCTCGAGTGCTACCCGGTAACCGGCGAGATCACCTACGGTCTGGAGCGTATCGCCATGTACATCCAGGGCGTGGACAGCGTCTACGACCTGGTCTGGGCCAAAGGCCCGCAGGGCGTGGTGACCTATGGCGACGTGTTCCACCAGAACGAAGTGGAAATGTCGACCTTCAACTTCGAACACGCCAACACCGACGAGCTGTTCAAACAGTTCGATCTTTACGAGCGTGAAAGCCAGCGTATGGTCGAGCAGGGCCTGCCGCTGCCGGCCTATGAGTATGTCCTCAAGGCCTCGCACACCTTCAACCTGCTCGACGCCCGTCACGCCATCTCCGTGACCGAGCGTCAGCGTTTTATCCTGCGCGTGCGTACCCTGGCCCGTGCCGTGGCTCAGGCCTACTTCGACGCCCGTGCAGCACTGGGCTTCCCGCTGGCCGATGAAGCGATCCGCAACGAAGTGCTGGCCAAGCTGGCAAGCGCCCAGGAGGAAAAATAATGGCTGCCTGTGATTTTCTGGTCGAACTGGGTACCGAAGAGCTGCCGCCGAAGGCACTGAAAAAACTCTCTACCGCCTTTGTCGATGGCATCGTCAGTGAACTGGCGGCACGCAACATCGCCTTTGGTGAGGTCAAGGCCTACGCCGCACCGCGCCGTCTGGGCCTGCTGATCAAGGATCTGGCCGATCAGCAGCCGGATCAGCCGTTCGAACGCAAGGGTCCGGCCGTCAAGGCGGCCTTCGATGCCGAAGGCAAGCCGACCAAGGCTGCACAGGGCTTTGCCAGCTCCTGTGGCGTCAGCGTCGACGCACTGGAAACCGTAGAAGAAGGCAAGGGCGCCTGGCTCTTGTACCGCACCATCAAGAAGGGTGAAGCAACCACCGCTCTGCTGCCGAGTCTGGTACAGAAGTCCCTCGATCAGCTGCCGATTCCCAAGCGCATGCGCTGGGGCGCCAAACGCGTTGAATTCGTACGCCCGGCCCACTGGCTGGTAATGCTGTACGGTGATGATGTCATCGACTGCGAGATCCTCGGCCTGCAATCGGCCAACCTGAGCCGCGGTCACCGCTTCCACTGCAATCAGGATGTGGTCATCGAAAGCCCGGCCAGCTATGCCGAAAACCTGCGCAGCGCCTATGTCGTTGCCGACTTCGCCGAGCGTCGTCAGCAGATTCGCGCTCAGGTCGAAGCCCAAGCGCAGCAGCTCGGTGCCACTGCGGTGATCGACGAGGACCTGCTGGATGAGGTGACTGCGCTGAACGAGTGGCCGGTGGCCCTGACCGGCCGTTTCGAGGAACGCTTCCTCGAAGTGCCGGCCGAAGCGCTGATCTCCACCATGAAGGAGAACCAGAAGTACTTCCACCTGGTCGACGATAAACAGCAACTGCTGCCTAACTTCATCACCATCGCCAACATCGAATCCCAGGATCCGAGCCAGGTGATCGCCGGTAACGAGCGTGTGGTACGCCCGCGTCTGGCCGATGCCAAGTTCTTCTTTGACACCGACCGCAAGACCACTCTGGAAGCCCAGCGTGAAAAACTCAAGCCGGTGGTGTTCCAGGCCCAGCTCGGCAGCCTGTTCGACAAGACCGAACGCATTGCCAGTCTGTCCGGTTATATCGCCGAACAGATCGGTGCCGACCGGGCCGAGGCGATCGAAGCCGGTCAGCTGTCCAAGTCCGACCTGAACACCGAGATGGTGCTCGAGTTCACCGACCTGCAGGGCATCATGGGCGAGTACTACGCCCGCTTCGAAGGCAAGAGTGAAGCCGTCGCCAAGGCCCTGAACGAGCAGTACATGCCGCGCTTTGCCGGTGACCAGCTGCCCAGCGGTCAGATCGGTGCGGCGGTCTCCATCTCCGACAAGATCGACACTCTGGTGGGGATCTTCGGTATCGGTCAGCCGCCATCAGGCAACAAGGATCCCTTTGGCCTGCGTCGTGCCACCCTGGGTGTACTGCGCATCATGGTGGAAAAGGAACTGAACCTGGATCTGGATGCGCTGCTGCGTCAGGCGGTGGCCAACTATCAACAGGCCGGCGTTGCTTTGTCTGTGGATGGTTCTGTGGACAAGCTTGTGGATCAGGTACTTGAGTTCATGCTCGAGCGCTTCCGCGCCTGGTACAGCGATGCCGGTATTCCGGTCGAGGTGTTCCTCGCCGTGCGTGCGCTGAAGCCGACTCAGCCGCTGGATTTCAACCAGCGTGTCGAAGCGGTCAACCACTTCCGCACACTGGCCGAAGCGGAGACCCTGGCGGCCGCTAACAAGCGGGTTTCCAACATTCTGGCGAAAGCTGAAGGTCTGGAAATTCCGGCGGCGGTCAACCCGTCACTGCTCAGCGAAAGCGCCGAGAAGGCCCTGGCCGAAGCCGTGGCCGCGAAGCAGAACGATGTGGCACCGCTGATGGCCGAACGTGATTACCAGGCCGTTCTGGAGTCGCTGGCAAGCCTCAAGGAAGTTGTGGACAACTTCTTCGAGGAAGTGCTGGTGAACGCCGAAGACAGCGCCGTACGCGCCAACCGTTATGCTCTGCTGAGCCAGCTGCGCAACCTGTTCCTCGGGGTTGCGGATATTTCTCAGCTGTAACGGCCGCCCGGCAAGCGAAAAAAGTGCGGCTTCGGCCGCACTTTTTGTATCCACCCACGAGAGTGCCCCAATGAACAAGCTGATCATTCTCGACCGCGATGGCGTGATCAATCAGGACTCCGATGCCTACGTCAAAAGTCCTGACGAGTTCGTGCTGCTGCCGGGTAGTGCGGCGGCCATTGCCCGGCTTTACCAGGCCGGCTATCGGATCACCATCGCCACCAATCAGTCCGGACTGGCGCGCGGCTATTTCAGCGTCGAGACCCTCGAGGCAATGCACCAAAAACTCGAGCAGGCGGTAACCGCAGCAGGCGGTCGGATCGAACTGATCCGCCACTGCCCGCACGGGCCCGATGATCACTGCGACTGCCGCAAACCCAGACCGGGCCTGATTCATCAGATCGAGCAGGCGCTGAATATCAGTGCCAAAGATGCCTGGCTGGTGGGTGACTCACTGCGCGATCTGCAGGCGGGTCAGGCCTGTGGCTGTCAGGTTGCACTGGTCCGAACCGGCAAGGGCGAACGCACTCTGGAAAAAGGGGAGGGGCTTGATCAGGTTGCGGTGTTTGCCGATCTGGCCGCCTTTGCCGACCATCTACTGCACAAGGAGGATGCCCGTGTTTAATGCACTGTGCTGGGTTCGAACCCTGATCTTTTACTGTCTGCTCAGCCTCTGGTGCGTGCTCTGGACCACCACCGGAGCCCTGCTGTCACCGCTGCTCAGTTACCCACAACGCTTTCGCGTGCTGATGCAGGTGTTCTGTTTCGTCACCGTCTGGCTGGCACGGCTGATCTGCGGTATTCGCTGGGAGATCCGTGGCCGTGAACATCTGCAGCGCGACGCCGCGGTCATTATCAGTAACCACCAGAGCACCTGGGAAACCTTCATGATTCCGCTGCTGACCGGTCCGCAGACTCAGGTCATCAAAAAGGAACTGCTGTCGGTGCCTTTCTTCGGCTGGTGTTTCCGCCTGCTGCGTCCGATTGCGATCGACCGCAGCGACCGCAAGGGCGCCATGCAGCAGCTGGCGCAACAGGGCTGTCGTTATCTGGCGCAGGGCGTCTGGGTACTGATCTTTCCCGAAGGTACGCGTAAACCCTTTGGCGCCCCGGGCAAATTCACCCGCGGCGGCGCCATGCTGGCCGCTCAGGCAGAGGTTCCGGTGATTCCGCTGTCGCACAATGCCGGCAAGTTCTGGCCCCGTGACAGCTGGCTGCGCAAGCCCGGTACTATTGTCATCGAGATCGGCGCACCGATCGACAGTCAGGCGGTAACCGTCAGCGAACTGAACAAGCAGGTTCAGGAGCGGGTACATCTGGGCATTGCCTCCTGACTCATACAGGCAAAGCCTATTGAATTCAGCCCTTACCCCGTAAGGGCTTTTTTTTTGTGCCTAATCCTGGCTCTGGCATGCCCTTTATTTCGTTGCCGAGTCTTCGATAATGCGGGCTCCCGTAACACAGACGATAAAAGGAATTTATCGATGCGTAAGGTAATGCAGCTGGGTGTACTGTCATTGGCCGTCACCCTTGGAGGATGTGCGTCCGGTCTGAACTCCCAGCAGGAACGTCAGTACAGCACCTGGGAACAGGAAGGCGTGCTGATCGAGGAGAAGAGCCCGGGTACCGGAGCGGCACTGGGACTGCTGCCCGGTGGTGGTTCCTTCTACGCCCGCGAGACCGGACTGGGGGTGGTCAACCTGCTGCTCTGGCCGATCTCCATCTTCTGGGATCCGGTCAGCGGTCATAACGGCGCCAAGGC
>CAYWUD010000217.1:0-4439 GCA_964461355.1 uncultured Pseudomonadales bacterium
AGCTGTCGACATCCCGCAGATTCTGTACAACGTACCGGGCCGGACAGCCGTCGATATGCTGCCCGAAACCGTGCTGCGTCTTGCCGACGTCGACAATATCGTGGCCATCAAGGAAGCAACCGGTAATCTTGAGCGCGCAAAGTTCCTGATCGAGCATCTGCCGGCGGACTTTGCCGTCTACTCCGGTGATGACGAGACGGCCGTCGAGCTGATGCTGATGGGCGGCAAGGGCAATATCTCGGTCACCGCCAACCTGGTGCCCGAGCAGATGGCCCGGCTGTGCCGTCTGGCGATGGCCGGCGATGCTGTGGCTGCACGGGCGATCAACACACCGCTGATGCCACTTCATAAGATTCTGTTCTGTGAGTCGAACCCGATTCCTGTAAAGTGGGCTCTTCTGGAAATGGGGCTGATCCAAGAGGGGATTCGTCTGCCCCTGACTCCGCTTTCCAGCGAACGGCAGCCGCAACTGCGTGCGGTTCTGGACCAGATCGGTCTGCTGCCGGCCTGACTTAACTGTCCATTGGAAGGAATGGCATGAAGTTATACGCAAAATGGCTGGCGATCCCAGCTGCACTGATCTCGTTGACCGGCTGTGAAACCCTCTTCGGTCAGGATGGCTATCTCCATGATCGCTCCGGCGCGTACCGTGAGGCCAATGCCGCGGCGCCGATGCAACTGCCTGAAGGCTATGCGCCGCTGACCACGCCCCAGGCGATGCATATTCCGCGCATCAGCAATACTCAGCTGGCGGCCGGGGAGTTTGAAGTCCCGCGTCCCGATCAGCTGGTGGTGCAGAGCAACAACAGCAACTTCACCATCGAGCGTGAGGGGGATATACGCTGGATTCGTGCCCGTGAGCCGCTGAACCAGCTGTGGACGCGCCTGCAGGAGTTCTGGACCTTCAATCAGGTCGAGGTGGCCAGCCGTGACCCGCGCACCGGTGAAATCGAGACCGCTTGGGTTCAGTTGTATGCCCGTGGGCCGAAGGATGCGATCGGTCAGCTCTTCAACCAGGCCGGTATCGGTGATGAGGCGACTCTGGATCGCTTTCGTCTGCGTGTCGGTCCGGGGGATCAGGCCGGTGTCAGCCGTGTAGAACTCGATTATATCAACGTACCGCAGGGCGAAGAGCCTGCAACAGCCGACTGGAGCCGTAGTGGAGATCCGCGCGTGCAGCAGGCGATGCTCAACGAGCTGCTGGTCTTCCTAGGCCGTGGCGAGCAGCAGAGCGCAACAGCCAGCAGCCAGAGCGCACAGAAGGTCGAGGATTACGCCAGTCTGGATCGCGACGGTAACGGCAACCCGGTACTGCGTCTGAGTCTTGGCTATCCCGAAGCCTGGGAAAAAGTCGACCAGGCCCTGCGCACGGCCGAGATCAAGCTCAATGACCGCAACCGTACCGCCGGGCTTTTCTACCTGCCGGTAGATGCTGACCAGCAGCCGCTGATCGAGCGCGCCGAAAGCCAGTGGGGCGGCGTGTTCGCAGCCGATGAGCAAAGTCAGAACACTGACACCCAGTACCAGATCCGCGTCAGTGCGCTCGGATCCGAGGTGCAGGTTTCGGTTGAGCAGGACATCAACACTGTGGCCCCGGAAGCGCTGGCAGAAACCCTGTTGCAGAAGATCTACAGCAACCTGAAGTAAATTCGCCAGCGGGCGCTTCTGCCCGAAATACACCGCCAGAACGAAGCGCTTTCGTTCTGGCGGTTTTTTTATATGTGTTGGCGTGGCGGGGATAACTGTTGTTCCTTTGCGTGCGGTAAATACCTATTGCCAAAAAAAGATATCAACAGATTTGTCTGATCTGTAAACAGTCAGGGCGTCGTCAGCAGGTGCTGATTGCGCCAGATCAATTCGCGCCATGGGAAGGCCCGATACCGGCAAAAATACTTCTTTATTGCCTGTTGACTTATTTAAGTGTCTGAAACTAAAGGATAAAATAAAAACGGCTAGAAATTGATCAATTTGTAGAGAGGCCCCGTATGTTGGGGGCAGGGCTGATTTTGGAGCCTTGTGTCCACATTGTTATCCACAAAAAATGTGGGTAACGGTGGCAGCGCCCGGATCACGGGGATTTGGGCGAGATGCGTAAATCTGCCTACAATAGCGAACCATCACCCAGGGTGCGGCGGACTTAAATTTTTCCGAACAAGGACAGATGATGACTGAACAGGCTCATGTAATTGAGATTACCGCAGACAATTTCCAGACCGAGGTGGTCGAGCGTTCAGAGACCTTGCCGGTACTGATTGATATCTGGGCCCCGTGGTGTGAACCCTGCAAGCAGCAGCTGCCGACGTTGCTGAAGCTGGTCGAAGCCTACCGAGGCAAATTCGTCCTGGCGAAGCTCAATGCCGAGGATTCTGACCCGCGTGTTGCACAGATGGCTCAGGGGCTGATGATGCAGCTGGGGCTTCGCAGTATTCCGGCGATGATTCTTCTGCATCGGGGCCAGCCGGTGGAGGTGCTGACCGGACTGCAATCCGAGGCGGATCTGCGTCTGATGCTCGACGAGCTCACCATGAGTCCGGTCGAACGTGTGGTGCAGGAGGTCGCAGCGCTGCAAGAGGCGGGCGAGCTCGATCAGGCCCTGGCTCTACTGCAGCAAATTCTGGCCGACGAGCCTGACAATCACGGTCTGCAGGTGGTGCAGGTGAATCTGTTGCTCGAGCTTGGGCGTATCGAGGATGCCAAGCAGCTTCTGGCCGCACTGCCGGATGACGCCGAGGGGATTCGACAGCCGAAGGCAAAACTCGAGTTCTACGAAATGGCGCGGGATCTGCCGACTTTGGCGGAACTCGATCAGCAGCTGGCCGAGGAACCCGAGTCGCTGGAGCTTGTCTATCAGCGCGCCATTCGCTGGGTGCTGGCCGATCGTGTCGAGGATGCGCTGGAAAGCCTGCTGGGAATCATGCGCGAGGATCGCGGTTTTCGTGAGGATGGTGCGCGCCTGCTGCTGCTCAAGCTGTTTGATTACCTGGGCAAGGGGGACGAGCTGGCCAGCCGTTATCGCCGCCGGTTGTTCAGCCTGCTGCACTAAAGCGATCGCATCGCGCGCATACGCATAAAAAAAGGGAGCCAGAGGCTCCCTTTCTTGCGTCGAACCCGATCAGCTGTACTGGCTCTGATCTTCACCGCCGAGAGCTTCGAGCAGCGCCGGAATCAGGGCGTTCAGCGTCTGCGTCATGATGATCAGATCGGCGACCTGCTGGCCGGCTTCGGCATCATCGCCGGCCAGGGTTTCGGATTCTTCCTTGAGCTCGTCGGTAAACTTCAGTCGTTTCAGGGAGAGGTCTTCCTGCAGCACGAAGCCGACCTGTTCCCGGAAGCTGAGCGCAAGCTTGCTGACCTGCTTGCCGCAGTCGAGGTGTTGGGTGATCTCGCTGGCGGTCAGCTGTTCACGCTTGCAGCGGATGATGCCGCCTTCTTCACCCGGATCGCGCAGTTCACACTCGTCGCCGAGAGCAAAGTCCTGATCCAGGCCGTGCGGGTTGGTCAGCCAGTCGGTCATCATCGCGCCGGGGGCGTTGTTCAGCAGTGGTGCAATCAGGGGCAGGGAGCCCAGATTGCTGCGCAGGCGCGAGGTAAGTTCTTCGGCTTTCTTGAAGCTGCCGGCATCGACCAGCATCCAGCCCTGGGCCGGAGCGATATAGGCAAAGGTCTTGCTCTGACGGGTAAAGGCCTTGGGCAGCAGATCAAGCAGCAGTTCCTCCTTGATGCTGTCGCGTTCTTTCTTGTAGACCGGGCGACCCTGCTCGGCTTCGATGGCACTGACCTTGGCATCGAGCTGCTCGCGCACTACGCTGGCCGGCAGAATGCGTTCTTCCTTGCAGGCGGCGAGTAACAGCTGACCGTTCTGTGCAAAGCAGAGTGCATCGCTTTGGCTCGGCAGGGGCGCAACCCAGCCATAGGTCGAGGCTTCTGTCTTGCCGCAGGGGCGAAAACGGCCTTCAGCGAGCTTGGCTTCCAGCGCATCGGCATCGAGTTCAAAGGGGCGGGTAAAGCGGTAGAGAATTAGGTTCTTGAACCACATGGTCGCATCGCGTTCCTGCTAAAGAATGAGGCCTTATCTTAAGCGCTTTTGCCAGGGCTTTTCAGTCGTTTCTCACAGCACAGGCTGATTGTCCGGTGAATTAGCCTGTTCTTCCCCTTGCGCCGGGGGTAGGGGGCGCATACAATGCGCGCCGTTGCATTAGGTGCCCGGGTGGTTAGCTCAGCTGGGAGAGCATCTGCCTTACAAGCAGAGGGTCGGCGGTTCGATCCCGTCACCACCCACCAATGCCTTTGCTCCTGTTATTTTGTCTGACTTCATAGTCGAGGGATGTCGATAACAGAGGGTTGCAAGGGCGAAGGAAAGCATTATAATGCGCGGCTCATGAACTGGGTGGTTAGCTCAGCTGGGAGAGCATCTGCCTTACAAGCAGAGGGTCGGCGGT
>CAYWUD010000218.1:0-4417 GCA_964461355.1 uncultured Pseudomonadales bacterium
CGAGGTAGATCGGGAAGAGCTTCATCACCACCGTGGCAGCAAAAATCACCGCCAGCACGGTCAGTAACATGCCACCGGTGGTCATTCCCTGTTGCTTGCGCATCAGATCCATATGCGTTCCTCTCGGGATTAAAGGTCAACCTGATTAAGGGGTAATAGGCCCGTTGTTACGAAAACTCGGCAGCTGGGTCCAGCTTGGCCAGTGCATCCAGATATAGGTGGCATGACCGACAATATAGGCCTCGGGCACAAAGCCCCAGTAGCGACTGTCAAGGCTGTTGTCGCGATTATCACCGACCATGAAATAGTACCCTGCCGGAACCGTCCAGCGACCATCCGGAGCCGACCTGAAATCGTGCACCTGGGTAGTGTACTGCTGCCCCCCCAGCGTTTCCTGATACAGAGTGTAGCTGCCGTCGACATCGGCGCTACGGCCAACCAGTTTCTGCGGAACCGGCTCGCCATTGATAAAGAGCTGCTTGTTGCGGTATTCGATCTGATCACCGGGAAGACCGATAACCCGCTTGATATAGTCCGGCCCCTGGTCGGCAAGGCCACCGAAGTCACCGACCTGCTGCTGCGCTTGCGCATTACCGATAAAGGCACCGCCGCGACCAAAGGCCCGGTTGCGCGCCTGTTCCGGCACCTTGAACACCATCACATCACCGCGTTTGGGTTCATCAAGGGGTATGAACTTGGTCCCCAGCACCGGTAGGCGCAGGCCGTAATCGAACTTGTTGACCAGAATAAAATCACCGATCTTGAGGGTCGGCAGCATCGAACCCGACGGAATCTGGAAGGGCTCGTAGAGAAAAGAGCGCAACACCAGCACCAGGAGCAGTACCGGAAACATCGAGCTGGCGTTTTCCAGCCATTTGGGCTGGCGCTGCAGGCGCTCGATCACCTGTGCATCAAGCCCTGCATTTTCATCAAACGCAGCGGCATCTTCTGCCACCGAGCCTATATCGATTTTCTGCCGTTTGTACTCTTGAACCGCCTTGTTGCGCTTGGGTGCCAACAGGAGCAGATCAAGAAAATAACACGCGCCCGTTACTAAAACCGCAATGCTGAGAATCAGCGGAAAATCGATATTCATCCCTTAATTGTCCACCTTCAGTACCGCCAGGAATGCTTCCTGCGGGATCTCGACACGGCCGACCTGCTTCATCCGCTTTTTACCGGCCTTCTGTTTCTCCAGCAGCTTGCGCTTACGTGACACGTCACCGCCATAGCACTTGGCCAATACGTTCTTGCGCAGGGCCTTGACCGTGGTTCGGGCCACAATCTGACCACCGATGGCCGCCTGAATCGCCACGTCGAACATCTGCCGCGGAATGATCTCTTTCATTTTTTCACAGAGGTTGCGGCCACGGTTCTGGGAAAAGTCCTTGTGCACAATCATCGCCAGCGCATCGACTTTCTCGCCGTTGATCAGCACATCCAGCCGCACCATACGTGCCGCTTCAAAACGCGAGAAGCTGTAATCGAGCGATGCAAAACCGCGACTGCAGGACTTGAGGCGATCGAAGAAATCGAGCACCACTTCGCTCATCGGCAGGTCATAGATCACCTGCACCTGATTGCCCATGAAATGCATATTCTTCTGCATGCCGCGCTTTTCGACGCAGAGACCGATCACGTTTCCGAGAAACTCCTGCGGCACCAGAATGGTCGCCTGGCAGATCGGCTCGCGAATTTCATCGATACCGGCCGGATCAGGGAGGCGCGACGGGTTATCGACTTCGATCACGTCGCCATTTTTCATCGCCACTTCATAGATTACGGTCGGTGCCGTGGTAATCAGATCCAGGTCGTATTCGCGTTCCAGACGCTCCTGAATGATCTCCATGTGCAGCATGCCGAGGAAGCCACAGCGAAAACCAAAGCCCAGCGCATCGGAACTTTCCGGCTCATAGAACAGCGACGCATCGTTCAGGCTGAGTTTTTCCAGCGCTTCACGAAAATCCTCGAAATCATCGGTGTTGACCGGGAATAGACCGGCATATACCTGCGGCTTGACACGCTGAAAGCCCGGCAGCTGGGCTACATCCGCCGTTTTCTGATGGGTCAGGGTGTCGCCGACCGGCGCACCGTGAATATCCTTGATACCGGCAACCACATAGCCCACTTCACCGGCCTGCAGGATTCCGGTCGGATTGCGCTTGGGGGTAAAGGTACCGACCTCGGTCACCTGATAGGCTTCACCGGTGGATTTCACCAGCATCTTTTCGCCTTTTTTCAGCGTACCGTTGGTGATCCGCACCAGAGAAACCACGCCCAGATAGTTGTCGAACCAGGAGTCGATAATCAGAGCCTGCAGCGGCGCAGCGCGCTCGCCGACGGGAGCCGGAATATTCTGCACCAGATGCTCGAGCACATCCTCGATACCCAGACCACTCTTGGCCGAGCAGCGCACCGCATTGGTTGCGTCAATGCCGATGATCTCTTCGATCTCCTGAGCCACCCGATCCGGATCGGCCTGGGGCAGGTCCATCTTGTTGAGTACCGGAACCACCTCCAGCCCCTGCTCGATAGCGGTGTAGCAGTTGGCAACCGACTGCGCCTCAACGCCCTGAGCGGCATCCACCACCAGCAAGGCGCCTTCACAGGCCGCCAGCGAGCGCGAGACCTCGTAGGAAAAATCCACGTGTCCGGGGGTATCGATAAAGTTCAGCTGATAGGTTTCACCATCGTTGGCGGTGTAGTTGAGCGTCACGCTCTGGGCCTTGATGGTAATCCCCCGCTCACGCTCGATATCCATGGAATCGAGCACCTGAGCGGCCATCTCACGATCACTCAGACCGCCACAGAGCTGAATAAACCGGTCAGCAATAGTGGACTTGCCGTGATCGATATGGGCGATGATGGAAAAATTTCGTATGTGCTTGAGATCGTTAGACATTTACCGTGTACAACCTTACCCGAATTACTCATTTGTACACGCCTGTGTACACATTCGAAAAACTCTGTGCGGGGCTTCAAGTTACGTAGAACAGCGTCAGGCAACAGAGTAAAAACTGGGCGGCAAGTCTAACCGATTTGCCTCTAGGCAGCTATGGGGATCAGTCCCTAGGCGCCCTCTGCACCAACCTGCCACAGGCCCGATGACAAAAAGAGGGCTCCGGGCCCTCTTTTTACGCAGCATGCCAGAACCTGCAACGTCAGTTGGGCAGGCGGAAGCTGATGTAGTACGGGCGCCCTTTTCTGATCACGCGCATGGCTACACTGCGTTTTTCCGGCAGCTCTTTCACGGCCCGGTAAAACGCCTTCGCTGAATCGATCGGCTGATTGTTGATATCACTGATGATATCGCCACGACGAAGACCGATCAGGCGCGCCGTTCCTTCCTGAACCTCAACCACCTGAACCCCGTAATCAAGCGCCAGTTCCGCCTTCTGATCACGGCTCAGATCACGCACCTGAATACCCAGTCGGTTGCTCGCAGGCGACGCGGCTACAGGTGCGCCTTCTTCGCCCGGCAACTCGCCGATTTTCACCGATACCGTCTGCTGCTTGCCGCGACGCAGAATCCGCGCCTCAACACTCTGCCCAGGGCGCAGGCGCCCCACGATATGCGGCAGATCACCAGTGATCCTGATCGGCTTATCGGCAAAGCGAAGAATCACATCACCGGCCTTCAGACCTGCCTGCTCTGCAGGGCTGTCGGCCACAACCTGGGACACCAGCGCACCCACCGCCTTCTCCAGCCCGAAGCTTTCGGCCAGATCGCGATCGATCTCCTGCACCAGCACCCCCAGCCAGCCACGACTGACATACCCCTGCTCCTTGAGCTGTTCGGCAACCTCGAGCGCCACATCAATCGGAATGGCAAAGGAGAGCCCCATAAAACCGCCCGAACGGGTATAGATCTGCGAATTGATACCGACAACCCGGCCATCCAGATCAAACAGCGGCCCACCGGAGTTACCCGGGTTGATCGCAACATCGGTCTGGATAAAAGGCACATAGTTTTCACCACCGTTCGGCAGGCTGCGATTAATCGCACTGACGATCCCGGCGGTGACCGAGTGATCAAAACCAAAGGGCGAACCGATCGCCACCACCCATTGGCCGGCCTTCAATGCGTCCGAGGAACCGAGCCTGGCGGTCGGCAGATTGCTCGCTTCCACCTTCAGCAGCGCCATATCCGAGCGTGGATCGGCCCCGATCAGTTTGGCTTCCAGCTCACGCCTGTCGGAAAGGCGCACCATGATCTCGTCCGCCCCTTCAACAACGTGATTATTGGTCAGGATGTAACCATCTTCGGAGATAATAAAGCCCGACCCCAGTGACTGACGCGGCTGCGCATTACCGGGAATCTGCAGATGCGGGCCAAAGAAATCACGGAAAATTTCCGGAATCTGCTCCATGTTCGGGCCGTACAACGGCGACTGCCCCCGCTTGGGCGCGGTCATCG
>CAYWUD010000219.1:0-4392 GCA_964461355.1 uncultured Pseudomonadales bacterium
AGCCGTTCATCTTCGGCAAGCTTGAGCGTCGTGGCCTGGCCACTACCATCAAGGCCGCCAAGAAGATGGTCGAGCGCGAGCTGCCGGAAGTATGGGATATCCTCGCTGAAGTAATCCGCGAGCACCCGATCATGCTGAACCGTGCGCCGACCCTGCACCGTCTGGGTATTCAGGCGTTCGAGCCGGTACTGATCGAAGGTAAGGCCCTGCAACTGCACCCGCTGGTGTGTGCGGCCTACAACGCGGACTTCGACGGTGACCAGATGGCGGTACACGTACCGCTGACCCTGGAAGCGCAGCTCGAAGCGCGTACCCTGATGATGTCCACCAACAACATTCTGGCTCCGGCCAACGGTGAGCCGATCATCGTGCCGTCCCAGGACGTGGTACTGGGCCTGTACTACATCACCCGTGACAAGATCAATGCCAAGGGTGAAGGCATGGCCTTTGCCGACAGCAAGGAAGTGCTGCGTGCGTACCGTACTGGCGCTGTGGACATCCACGCCAAGATCAAGTGCCGCATCACCGACGTGATCTTCGATGCCGAAGGCAATCGCACCGAAAACCGCATGCTGGCCGATACCACTGTCGGTCGTATCCTGCTGTTCGATGTGGTCCCGGCCGGGATTCCGTTCGCGATGGTCAACCAGGCGATGACCAAGAAGGCGATCTCTCGCCTGATCAACGTCTGCTACCGTAACGTGGGCCTGAAGGAAACCGTGGTCTTTGCCGACCAGCTGATGTACGCCGGCTTCCACTACGCCACCATTTCCGGTGCGTCCATCGGTGTAAACGACTTCGTGATTCCGGATGAAAAGACCCGCATCATCGACGAAGCCACCGATGAGGTGAAAGAGATCGAGCAGCAGTTTGCCTCCGGTCTGGTAACCCACGGCGAGAAATACAACAAGGTGATCGACATCTGGTCGCGCGCCAACGAACTGCTGTCCAAGCGCATGATGGAAAACCTGAAGACCGACAAGGTCGTTGACCGTGAAGGCAACGAAGTCGATCAGGAATCCTTCAACAGCGTCTACATGATGGCCGACTCCGGTGCGCGGGGTTCTGCCGCCCAGATCCGTCAGCTGGCCGGTATGCGTGGTCTGATGGCGAAGCCGGACGGCTCCATCATCGAGACCCCGATCACTGCGAACTTCCGTGAAGGTCTGAACGTACTGCAGTACTTCATCTCCACCCACGGTGCGCGTAAGGGTCTGGCCGATACCGCACTGAAGACCGCGAACTCCGGTTACCTGACCCGTCGTCTGGTGGATGTTGCCCAGGACATGGTGGTAACCGAGGACGACTGTGGTACCGACCAGGGTCTGTGGATGACGCCGCACATCGAAGGCGGTGATGTGGTTGAACCGCTCGGTGAGCGTATTCTGGGTCGTGTGGTGGCGCGTGATGTCATGCAGCCGGCCAACCCGGACGAGCTGGCTGTTGCGGCCGGTACCCTGATCGACGAAACCTGGGTGAAGCGCCTGGAGCAGCTGAACGTTGACGAAATGCTGGTACGTTCGCCGATCACCTGTTCTACCCGTTACGGCGTCTGTGCCAAGTGCTACGGTCGTGACCTCGGTCGCGGTCACCTGGTCAACCCGGGTGAAGCGGTGGGTGTTATCGCAGCGCAGTCCATCGGTGAGCCGGGTACCCAGCTGACCATGCGTACCTTCCACATCGGTGGTGCGGCGTCCCGTTCTTCTGCAGCCGACAGCGTACAGGTGAAAACCGCCGGTACCGTGCGTCTGCATAACGTGAAGAGCGTCGAGAAGCCCGACGGTACCCTGGTGGCGGTATCCCGTTCCGGCCAGCTGGCCATCGCCGACGAATTCGGTCGTGAGCGTGAGCGCTACAAGCTGCCGTATGGTGCCAACATCAGCGTCAAGGACGGTGAGGCCATCGAGCCGGGTCAGGTCGTGGCCAAATGGGACCCGCACACGCACCCGATCGTGACCGAAACCGCCGGTGTAGCGAAGTTTATCGGTCTCGAAGACGGTATTACCGTGAAGAAGCAGACCGACGAGCTGACCGGTCTGTCCAACATCGAGGTCATGGATCCGAAGGACCGTCCGTCTGCGGGCAAGGATATCCGTCCGGCGATCCAGCTGCTCGATGCCAACGGCAACGAACTGACCCTGCCGGGTTCCGATGTGCCGGCGCAGTACTTCCTGCCCGCCAACGCATTGGTCAACCTGGTCGATGGTGCCAGCGTGAACGTCGGTGATGTACTGGCGCGTATTCCGCAACAGTCTTCCGGTAACAAGGACATCACCGGTGGTCTGCCGCGTGTTGCCGACCTCTTCGAAGCGCGTAAGCCGAAGGAATCCTCCATCCTGGCGGAAATCTCGGGCACCATCGGCTTCGGCAAGGAAACCAAGGGCAAGAAGCGCCTGGTGATCTCTCCGACCGACGGTGGCGACACCTACGAAGAGCTGATTCCGAAGTGGCGTCACCTGAACGTGTTCGAAGGTGAACAGGTTCAGAAAGGTGAAGTTATTTCCGATGGTCCGAGCAACCCGCACGATATCCTGCGCCTGCTGGGTATCAGCGAGCTGGCCAAGTACATCGTCAACGAAATTCAGGACGTGTACCGCCTGCAGGGTGTAAAGATCAACGACAAGCACATCGAAACCATCCTGCGTCAGATGCTGCGTAAGGTAGAGATCACCGATTCCGGTGATACCCACTTTATCCGTGGCGAGCAGGTGGAACTGACTCAGGTTCTGGAAGCGAACGACAGTATGGCTGCCGAAGACAAGTTCCCGGCCAAATACGATCGCGTTCTGCTGGGGATTACCAAGGCATCCCTGGCGACCGAGTCCTTTATCTCGGCGGCTTCCTTCCAGGAAACCACCCGCGTACTGACCGAAGCGGCCGTTACCGGCAAGAGCGACTGTCTGCGTGGTCTGAAAGAAAACGTAGTTGTGGGTCGACTGATTCCGGCCGGTACCGGTCTGAGCTACCACAACGAGCGTCGTCGCAAGCGCGATGAAGTCGAGCTGGAC
This sequence comes from uncultured Pseudomonadales bacterium, assembly GCA_964461355.1. GTDB lineage: Bacteria > Pseudomonadota > Gammaproteobacteria > Pseudomonadales > CAYWUD01 > CAYWUD01. The sequence goes on from CAYWUD010000219.1 coordinate 3,009, forward strand.
AAGCCGAGCAAGGTATCCGCGCTGGATATCGAGCAGGCACTGTCCGAGGCTCTGAACTCGAGCGACAACGCAAACTGATCAGTCGGTGAGCACTATTGCGGATAACATTCGGGATAGTGCTCACTTGACGGGGGTTGTGCGGGGTCTATAGAATTCCGCGACCCTTAATGGGTGGCAGGTACGCCTGCCATTTTTATTTGCGTCATTGTTTAGAAACGATTGAGGTTTACATGGCAACTATTAACCAGTTGGTACGTAAGCCGCGTAAGCGTAAAGCCGAAAAGAGCGACGCAGCCGCTCTGGAAAGTTGCCCGCAGAAACGCGGCGTGTGTACCCGTGTATACACTACTACTCCGAAGAAGCCGAACTCTGCACTGCGTAAAGTATGCCGTGTTCGTCTGACCAACGGCTTCGAAGTGAGCTCCTACATCGGTGGTGAAGGCCACAACCTGCAGGAGCACAGCGTGGTGCTGATCCGCGGCGGTCGTGTAAAGGACCTGCCGGGTGTGCGTTACCACACCGTTCGTGGTTCCCTGGACTGCCAGGGTGTGAACGATCGCCGTCAGGCACGTTCCAAGTACGGTGCTAAGCGTCCGAAGAAATAAGTTCGACGTTTAGAGTAAGGCCGAGTGCTATAACTCAATCTGGTTGACGCAAGATTGATGCATCTCGGATTTGACCTGAAGCATTAAGAAGAGATTATCTCCATGCCAAGAAGACGTGTTGTAGCCAAGCGCGACGTGCTGCCGGATCCTAAATTTGGTAGCCAGGTGCTGGCTAAGTTCATGAACCACCTGATGGTTAGCGGTAAGAAGTCTGTTGCAGAGCGCATCGTATACGGTGCTCTGGACAAGATCACTGAACGTTCCAAGGGTGCTGATCCGGTTGAAGTGTTCGAGAAGGCACTGGAAACCGTTGCTCCGCTGGTCGAGGTTAAATCCCGCCGTGTGGGTGGTGCTACCTACCAGGTACCGGTAGAAGTTCGTCCGGCTCGTCGTCAGGCTCTGGCGATGCGTTGGGTGGTAGATGCTGCGCGTAAGCGTGGTGAGAAGTCCATGGATCTGCGTCTGGCTGGTGAGCTGATTGATGCTGCCGAAGGTAAAGGTTCTGCCGTTAAGAAGCGTGAAGACGTTCACCGCATGGCAGAAGCCAACAAGGCCTTCTCTCACTATCGTTTCTAAACAGTCGAGGACTGAGTCGTGGCTCGTAAGACTCCTATTGCACGGTACCGTAACATCGGTATCTGTGCGCACGTAGATGCTGGTAAAACCACCACTACCGAACGTATCCTGTTCTACACCGGTCTGTCTCACAAGATCGGTGAAGTTCATGAAGGCGCAGCCACCATGGACTGGATGGAGCAGGAACAGGAGCGTGGTATTAC